>CAZJIF010000046.1:9688-13215 GCA_964546045.1 uncultured Klebsiella sp.
CCCTGCATCAGCGGCAGATCTCGGAGCGGCGTTCGTTCTCGCTGGCCCAGGGGCCGCAGTTGAGCCAACGCACCCCCGATAGCTCAAGATCGGTGAACAGCACCAAAATGCCCCCACACAAGAGCAGCACCGCCAGGCTGATCAGGGTGTTGCGCCTGCCCATTCAGCCCGCTGCTGCTGGTTTCCAGGCTAGGTGCCTGGCCCGAAGTTTCGACTCCAGGTCCTGAACCTGCCATTCATGGGCCAGGGCTTCGGCTGTGGGTGGGTTCAGCGGCGGCAGCTGTGCCAGCACCGGCACCCCGCTCAGCTCTGACAGGGTGCGTGGATTGTCCGGATGGGGTGGCCCGTTGAGCACCAGCCCCAGCAGGTGGATGCCTCTGGCCCTGAGGGCCTCGATCGAGAGCAGGCAGTGATTGAGGGTGCCCAGGCCGCTGCGACCCACCAGCAGCACCGGCAGATTCCAGCGTTGCAGCTGCTCGATCTGCAGCCAGTCGCGGCGCAGCGGAACCAGCAGTCCCCCCGCGGTCTCGACCACCAACGATCCACGACAGGGCGGCAAGGCCAGCCGATCCGCTTCGATCCGCACGCCGTCCTGTTCGGCTGCCCAGTGGGGCGACACAGGCTGGCGCAGGCGGTAAGCCTCGGGCAGCAGACGGTCTGAAGGCAGCGTCAACAGCTGTTGCACCCGGGCTGTGTCGCTGCCCTCGTCAAGGCCGCTCTGCACCGGTTTCCAGTAGGACGCCTCCAGTCCTTGGACCAACCAGGCGCTGACCACGGTCTTGCCGACATCGGTGTCGGTGCCGCAGACCACCAGCTGCAACGCGGGTTTTGTCATCAGTGAGGGATGCGACGGCCGATCAACACCAGGATCTGCCAGCTGACCAGGCTGGTGGATGGCCAGCAGTCCAGCAGCCGACGCCACTGGCTGGGGCTCAAGGGTGGATGACTGCTGTTGCCTGCCCCCAGGCGCCGCAGGTGCTGCAAAAAGGTACGGCCCCCGGGGCCGTAGTGCCGGCTGAACCACAGCCTGCGGCAATGGATCAGCTCCAGCTCGGATGAGGCTGCCGAGATCAGCGTGTCGGCGGGGGGCAGGGGCAAGGCGGTGCAGGGCACTTCAGCCCGTGCTGCAGCCTGATGCCACTGTGGAAAACTGCCCAATACCGGGACGGCCAGTACCAGCCAGCCGCCCGCGGCCAGGGCCTGGGCCCAGTGCCGCAGCCGTAGATCGGGCTGGCGGAGCCATTGCAGGCAAAAGCTGCTGGTCAGCAGGGCGCACTGCTGCAATGCCGCCGGTAGTCCGTCGTCCAGATCCCAGATTTGGCATGGATCCAGCGGGTTGCGGGCCAGGAGCTCGGCGCTTCCATCCAATTGCAGCAGCTGCAGGTGGGGGGCCTGTGGCCTCAGGGCCTGTCCCAGCAGGCCCGTGCCGGCCCCAAGGTCCGCCTGGGGGCCGGGGGGCAGGGGCAGGTGGGCGATGTGATGGGCCAGGCGCCAGGCAATCGCCCGTTGCAGCTGGGCGTGCTGGCCGTAGGCGGTCGCCTGGCGGTTGAACGCGGCACAGATCGGCGTGGCCGCCTGATTCATGGCTGCTCCAGTTGCTCGAGCCAGGCCATCACCATCGCCTGGACGGGAGTCCCCAGCAGGCCATGACCGGCTTCCCGCAGGGTCAGGACGTCCGCGCCTGGAAGTTCCTCCTCGAGTGCTTGGCGGGCCTCAGGGGCCACGATGTTGTCGGCGCCCGCCTGTACCAGCAGGATTGAGGCATGCTTCGGGAAGGCTGCCGGCAGGGCTTCGGTCTGGCTCAGTAGGTCCAGATCCTGTTGCAGTTGTCGCAGCCCTGCCTCCGTCAGCGGTTCAGCCGCCGGCGATGCCTGCAGCAAGGCGGGCGGTGCAGGTGCCGCCACCTGCTGCAGAAAGGTCTGCAACATCGCGCCGGGGTTGGGGCCGGCCAGTGCACTGGCCATGCTCTCAAGGGCCGATCGCAGGCTGCGGCCGTCGCGGCCCGGCGGCACAAACCGGCCGAAGCTGGTCAGCAGGACCAGGGCATCCGCTTGTTGCAGCACGGCGCTAGGCAGGAGGTGGGGGCCCAGCGAATGGGCGATCACCACCCTGGGGCCAGATCCGCCGGTCCAGCTGGGCTCGACCACTGCGTTGTTGCCATACCCTCGTTCACCGCAGCTGTAGCCCCAGCCACGCGCCTGCCAGATCGGCAACCAGGGATCCCAGCTGCGGCGGTCGCCACACCAACCATGCATGGCGATCAGTTGCAGGCCGTTGCTCATGGCGATCCCAGGGCCCCGATCAATTGCTCCAGCGTGCCTGCGGGCAGGTCGGCGCGCACCACCAGCCGCAGCCGTGCGCTGCCCTCGGGCACCGTTGGCGGGCGGATGGCCACGGCTAGCAAGCCCGCGCGCTCAAGTTGGTGCTGCAACGCCAAGGCGCGGCTGTCGTCGCCAACCAGCAGCGGCAGGATCGGCCCGGTGCCTGGCGGCCGCGGCCAGCCTGCCGCGGCGAGGGCGGTTCGCCAGCGTTCGGCTTCTTGCAACAGGGCAGCGCCCGCGGGTCGGGCCTGGGCTTCTTGGGCCTTGATCAGCTCGAGCGCCGCCAGGGCCCCTGCGGCGAGGGCCGGGGCCAGGGCGGTTGTGTAGCGAAAGGCGCCGCTGCTCTGCAGCAGCCAGTCCATCGTCATCGCGTCGCCCGCCACAAATGCGCCCCCGCTGCCCAGGCTTTTGCCCAAGGTGCCGGTGATCAGGCCAACCTCCGGGTGGCCATGGCCCAGCCCGCGGCCGCCGCGACCCAGAATCCCGATGGCATGGGCCTCATCCAGCAGCAGGGCGGCACCCTGTTGTTTGCAGACGGCTGCCAGGAGCCCCATGGCGGGGCTGGTGCCTTCCATTGAATACAGGCTTTCGCTGAGCACAACCAGTCGCGGTTGGGTGCCTTTGGCGCGGGCGTTGTCGTGGGCGGCGGCCAGGCGCTGTTCGAGGGCGCTCAGATCGTTGTGGGCAAAGCGTTGCAGGCGGGCCCCGCTGGTCCGCACTCCGGCTAGCAGCGAATGATGAATCAGGCGATCGGCCAACACCAGACTGTGCCGCCCAGCCAGAGCACAGACGGCAGCGATGTTGGCCTGAAAGCCGCTTGGAAACAGCAGCACCCGTTCACGACCCAACCATTGAGCCAGGGCGTCTTCGAGCTCGCGGTGCACGGTTCTGCTGCCGCAGACCAGCCGTGAGGCTCCTGCCCCCAGGCCGCTGCGCTCGACTTCGGCCGTTGCAGCAGCCATGACCCGGGGATGGCGGCTCAGCCCCAGATAGTCGTTGCTGGCCAGATCCACCAGCGGGGTTGGTCCGGCCGCGGCGTTCGGCTGCAGCTGCAGCTGGCCGGGGTCAGCGAGGGCAAAGGTGCGCAGGCTGCGACGGCGGCTGGTTGGCAGGGCTGCGACGGCCTGGTGCAACTCCCGCTTCCACGCGGGTTGCTGCAGTGGCTCGCCGTGGGGCGCTGCTGCAATGGTCCCGTCATCAATGGTC
>CAZJIF010000047.1:0-13026 GCA_964546045.1 uncultured Klebsiella sp.
GGTCTGATCGGCCACTCCACCAGTTTTGCCGAGGCCAGGGCCAACGCCCGCAACCTCGGTTACGACGACTACGCCGAGGGTGACCTCGACATGTGGTGTGCGGCACCGCCCCAGTTGCTGGAACGGGTCAGCGTCACCAGTGCCACGGGCACAACGATTGATGGGGCGTACATCGATTCGGTGTTCGTTCCCGAGATGCTGCGCCGGTTCAAGACGGCCAAGCGCAAGGTTCTCAAGGCGATGGAGCTGGCCCAAAAGACGGGCATCAACATCACCGCCCTGGGCGGATTCACCTCGATCATTTTCGAGGACATGAACCTGCTCAAGGAGGAGCGGATCAGCGCCGTGTCCCTGGACTGGCAACGGTTCACCACGGGCAACACCCACACCGCCTGGGTGATCTGTCAACAGGTGGTCACCAATGCCCCTCGCCTGGGCATCGATCTGGCCAGGGCCAAGGTGGCCGTGGTCGGTGCCAGCGGCGACATCGGCAGCGCCGTCTGCCGCTGGTTGCAGCGTCAGGGGGTGGGAGAGCTGCTGTTGGTGGCCCGCCGTCCCCAGCCGTTGATCGATCTGCAGGCCAGCCTTGGGGAAGGGCGGATTCTGTCCATTGACGCAGCTCTGGCGGAAGCCCAGGTAGTCGTCTGGGTGGCCAGCCTGCCCGAAAGCCTGCAGATCGATCTCGATGCGTTGCCCAGACCTTGCCTGATGATTGATGGGGGTTACCCCAAAAATCTGGATAGCAAGGCCGCTGCCGAGGGCGTGCATGTGCTCAAGGGCGGCATCGTCGAGTTCTGGCAGGACATCGGCTGGCAGATGATGGAAGTGGCTGAGATGGCCAAACCTCAGCGCCAGATGTTTGCCTGCTTCGCTGAAGCGATGCTGCTCGATTTCGAGCAGCGTCACACCAATTTCAGTTGGGGGCGCAACAACATCACGCTTGAGGCGATGGACTGGATCGGTGCCGCCTCCCTGCGCCATGGCTTCCGGGCATTGGCTCTGGAGGACCAGCAGTCCCCGGCCCCTGCCCTGGCGACAGCCTGAGCCAACGCTTCACCTTTGTCCGACCTGCGCAAGTTCCCGATGGCCCGACGCGCCCTGCTCGAGTTTGAAAAGCCCCTGGTGGAGCTCGAGGAGCAAATCGAGCAGATTCGCCAGCTGGCCCGGGATTCTGAGGTCGATGTCAGCCAGCAGTTGCTGCAGCTCGAAACCCTGGCCACCCGCCGCCGCAGTGAGATCTTCGCGGCCCTGACACCGGCCCAGAAGATTCAGGTGGCTCGCCACCCCCAGCGCCCCAGCACCCTGGATTACATCCAGGTGATCACCGATCAGTTCTTTGAACTGCATGGCGACCGCCGCGGCAGTGATGATCGGGCCCTGGTGGGGGGGGTGGGCCGCATCGGCGATCAGGGTGTCGTGCTGCTTGGCCACCAGAAGGGGCGTGACACCAAAGAAAATGTGGCCCGCAATTTCGGCATGGCCTCGCCGGGGGGCTATCGCAAGGCGATGCGGCTGATGGACCATGCCGATCGCTTTGGCCTGCCGATCCTCAGTTTCATTGACACCCCGGGGGCCTACGCCGGTGTGCTGGCCGAGGAGCAGGGCCAGGGCGAGGCGATCGCCGTCAACCTGCGTGAGATGTTCCGCCTGCGGGTTCCGATTCTGGCCACCGTGATCGGTGAGGGTGGCTCGGGCGGCGCCCTGGGCATTGGCGTGGCCGACCGCCTGCTGATGTTTGAACACAGCGTCTACACAGTCGCCAGCCCCGAGGCCTGCGCCTCGATTCTCTGGCGTGACGCAGGCAAGGCGCCCGAGGCGGCTCAGGCCCTGCGCATCACCGGTGCCGACCTGCTGCAACTCGGTCTGGTGGACCGCGTTCTGCAGGAGCCCTGCGGCGGCAACCACTGGGCCCCCCTGCAAGCGGCCCAGACTCTCAAGGCTGCCTTGCTCGAAGAGCTGGCCACACTGCAGGCCCTCAGCCCTGAAGCGCTCCAGCAGCAGCGCTACGACAAGTTCCGCCGCATGGGCCGCATCCTCGAGGCTGGCCAGGTGCAGGAGTCCGCAGCTTGAGACCAACAGCGTTGATCACCGGTGCCTCCCGTGGCATCGGTGCCGCCAGTGCTGAGTTGCTGGCCAAAAACGGCCACGACCTGCTGCTGGTGGCCCGTTCGCTGGATGCCCTCGAGCAGCAGGCCGACGCGCTGCGCCAGTGGGGCGGGCGTGTTGAGGTTGCCGCGATCGATCTGGCCCGACCCGAGACCATTGCCGCCCCGCTCACGGCCCTGTGCGGCGGCGGCAATCCGCCGACCGTGGTCATCAACAATGCGGGCGTGGCCTACACCGGCAGCCTGGCCACAATGCCGCTAGAGCGCTGGCAATGGCTGTTGCAGCTCAATCTCACCAGTGTCCTGCAGGTGTGCCAGGTGGTGCTGCCGATGCTGCGCCAGGCCGGTGGTGGTCGCATCATCAACATCAGCAGCCACGCTGCTCGCAACGCCTTCCCCGATTGGGGCGCTTACTGCGTCAGCAAGGCGGCCCTGGCCAGTCTGAGCCGCTGCCTGGCCGAAGAGGAGCGCGCCCATGGGATCGGGGTCAGCACCCTCACCCTTGGTGCGGTGAATACGCCACTTTGGGACAGCGAATCGGTCGACAGTTCGTTCGATCGCCGTGCCATGCTTGATCCCCACCGGGTCGCCGAAGCTGTGCTCTATCTGGCTCAGCAACCACCGGCCCAGCAGGTGGACGACCTCACCCTGATGCCCGCAGCCGGCGTGCTCTGAGATTCCATGACATCAACATTGCCCACCGGTCTGCCCTCGTCCACGCTGCGCCCTGGTGCCCCAGACGCTGCACCTGCCCCCATCAGTGTGCGGCTTCGTCAGCGTCTTGAGCAGGCTGAAGCCTCTTTTTTCGCGAACGACAACATTTCTGAGTACCTCCAAGAGGGAGAGCTCGACCAGCTTGAGATCGAGGTGGCCGGCAAGGTGCGCGAATTGCTGCGAAGCCTGGTCATCGACATCGACAACGACCACAACACCGAGGAGACCGCCGAGCGCGTCGCTCGCATGTACCTGCATGAGGTGTTCAAGGGCCGTTATCACAGCCAGCCCAAAATTGCGAGCTTCCCCAACGTCAAGAAGCTTGATGAGATCTATACCGTAGGCCCCATTTCGGTTCGCTCAGCCTGTTCACACCACCTGGTGCCCATTCTTGGCAATTGTTGGATCGGCATCAAACCCGGCGATAGGGTGATTGGCCTGTCCAAGTTTTCCCGGGTCGCGGACTGGGTGTTTTCCCGGCCTCACATCCAGGAGGAAGCGGTGATGATTCTGGCCGATGAGATCGAGCGTCTCTGTGAGCCCCAGGGTCTGGCGATTCTGGTCAAAGCCCAGCATTACTGCATGAAATGGCGCGGGGTCAAAGAGCCCCAGACCTCGATGGTCAATTCGGTCGTGCGCGGCGATTTCCGTCACGATCCCAGCCTCAAGGCCGAATTCTTCGAGCTGGTCAAGCAGCAGGAATCCCTGCTGCTGGTCTGACCTCAACGCACCGGTCCCACCGGCGGCGAAGCCTGCCGCTGGCTGCCGGTGGGGCTGGGAACGGCCACCACCACCATCACCCGGGCGTTGACGTCCTGTTGGCTCAGCACGTAGCTCGGTCCAGTGGCCCCTTGAATCACCAGCCAGCGGCTGGTGCCGGCCGGCAAGCGATACCAGTGAAAGGCGCTCGGCGGCAGACCCGCCAGCGCATCGGCCGACAGGGTGGCCTGCAGCAAGTTGCCCTCGGCGGCCTGACCCTGAAGCACCAGTTGCTGCAGGCCGCTGATCTGTTGCTCGACCGCCGTTTCCAGCTTCTGATCGGTGCTGATCTGCTGGTTCAGATCCCTGATCTGTTGCTGGGGGTCTGCGGTTACCCCAGGCACGCACTGGAGCGTGCCGTCGACCAGTTGGCAGCCATCGAGCATGTCCTGGGCCTGCAGGGGCAGGGGCAGGGCTAGCAGCAGCGGGGCCAGCAGCAGCCGGTTCATCAGCAGAGGGGCAAACCGGCGTGTTGCTTGCTCTGGAATCAGGCCCATGGGGGTGGTGGCGGCGGGGTGGCATTGCAGCGATCCTGCCGCGTCGCCTTGATCACGGCCAGCAGCTCAGCCACCCGAGCCAGATCTTTGTCGCCTGGGCTGTGTTCGACCCCGCTCGACGCGTCGAGCCCGCTCGGATTCAGCACGGCCAGGGCGGCAGCGGCGGAGTCCGCCTGAATGCCGCCGGCCAGCCACCAGGGCAGGAGTGGGTGAAAGGTCTGCAGCAGCTCCAGCGGGATGGCCACACCCGTTCCCCCCAGCTGGCCGCTGACCCAGGCATCGAGCAGCAGCGCATCGACGCAGTTCTGGTAGGCCATGGCCCGTGTCAGGTCGTCGCGGCTGCGCACGCGCACGGCCTTCCATAGGCTGATCCCTGGCAGCGCAGCACGCAATTGCAGACACCGTTCGGGCGTTTCGTCGCCATGCAACTGCACCACCTGATGGCCCTTGCCGGCGCGCAGCTCGTCCAGCATGGCCGGTTCCGGATTGGCCACCACCAGCACCCCAAGGCAGGCGGGATTGGCTTGACGGGCAGCGGCAAATAAAGCTGGCCGCTCGGCCGGCGGCAGGTGCCGTGGGGAGCCGGGTACGGCGATCACGCCGATGGCATCGACCCCCAGGCTCGCGATCGCCGCAGCCTGGTCAGGCTGCCGTAGCCCGCAGATCTTCAGCAAGGTCATGCCGCCTCAAACCCCGATGCCCCTGCCCTTTCTAGGATCGGTGTTCGACCGCGGCCCCAGGGCCCCGAGAACCGCTGCACCTCTGGACGTGGGAGAAGGCTGGACATTTCTGAGGATTCGCGGCATTCCGCTGCGCATCCATCCGACCTGGTTCGTGATTCTGGTCCTTGCGACGCTGGCATTTCAGCAGCATTACAGCCAGGCCCTGGATCCAGCGCCGGCCCTTGCCCTGCGTTGGGGCCTGTCCCTAGTGACGGCGCTGCTGCTGTTCGTTTCGGTGCTGCTCCACGAGCTGGGCCACTCGCTGGTGGCGTTGTCCCAGGGGGTCAAGGTGCGCAGCATCACCCTCTTTCTGCTCGGGGGTGTAGCCAACGTCGAACGTGAATGCAGCACCGCCCGTGGCGCCCTGCTGGTGGCTGCCGCCGGCCCTGCCGTGAGCCTGATCCTGGCCTTTGTCCTGCTGGGCTCCACCCATGCGGCTTCCCATCTGTCGCCGGCGCTCGGCTCGATGGTCGGCGAGCTGGGGGGGCTCAACCTGGTGCTGGCCCTGTTCAATCTGTTGCCCGGCTTGCCGCTCGATGGTGGTCTGATCGTCAAGGCCCTGGTCTGGCAGGCCACCGGTAGCCAGCGCCGCGGGCTTGAGGTGGCCAATGCCAGCGGCCGTTTTCTGGCCTACCTGGCCATCGGTCTGGGGGCCGTGCTGTTGCTGCGCGGCAGCGGCCTCGGTGGTGCCTGGCTGCTGCTGTTGGGCTGGTTTGGCCTGGGGGCCGCGCGCAATCAACGTCAGATGTTGCTGCTGCAGCAGGTGCTCAAGGACCTGCGGGTGCGCGACGCCGCGAGCCGCCGCTATCGCGTCGTCGAGGCGCGAACCACCCTGCGCGAGCTGAGTGCGCTGCGGCTCGAACCAGCTCCGGCCGGCGACGCGGCCGACTGGGTGTTGGTCACCGACCGCGGGCGCTGGCAGGGTCTGATCGACGACCAACCTCTGCAAACCCTGCCCGTGCAGGCCTGGGATCGCGAGCGCGTCGGCGACCATCTGACCCCCCTGGCCAGCCTGCCGTCGATCGCCGAAGCGGCTCCCCTGTGGCAGGCGGTGCAACTGTTTGAAGACTGCGGTGCAGCGCGGCTGCTGGTGCTCAGCCCTGCCGGGCTGCCCAGTGGCACCCTCGAGCGCAGCGACCTGGGGCTGGCGGTGTTCCAGCGCCTGGGGCTGCGCCTACCGCCCCCTCTGCTGGAAACGGCCCGCCGTCAACGGGGCTATCCCCTGGGGCTGGCCCTGCCTCAGGTGGTGCGGGCGATGCTGGCCAGCGGAGAGGTCGACGGCACCCGATAGCGTTCGAGCTGCGCACCGGCATCCGCCAGTAGATCGGCATCCAAGGGCAGCGCTGCCGCCGGCAGATCCCACCGCAGCCGCGCGCACTGCAACAGTTGATCGGCCAGCCTCGCGCTGGCCACCGCCGGTTCAAGCGGGGGTGGCGGCACACTGCCCAGCAGCGCGCGCCAGGGTTCCCCAGGCGGGCTCAGCTGAATGCTGCCGTGTTGCAGCAACCAGCCCCGCTGCCAGCGCTGGGCACTACCGATGCGTTTGGCCCCGTCGGCATGCACCAGGTCGGCAGCGGTGCTGCGGGCAAAACAGTCTGGGCTGCCATCGGCCCGGTCGCTGCCGAAGTTCAGGCCCCAGCCCAGGGCTGCCATGGCCTGCTGCAGCCAGCCACAGACCAGCCCATAGGCCTGCTGCCGGCCAAAACGATCACAGGGCAGCACCAAGGCGTAACACAGGTCACTCCCGTGCAACACGGCACCACCGCCGCTGGGCCGTCGCACCAGATCGAGCTGTCCGCGCCGCTGCCAGTCCAGCCAGTGGGGCTCGAGCTGCCGCTGGTGAAATCCCAATGACAGGGTCGGACGGCTCCAGCTGTACAGGCGCAGCATTGGCTGCTGGCGCTCCAGCAGGGCCCCATCGAGGGCCATCTGCCAGGTTCCGCTCAGGCAGGTGGTCGCCAGCAGACCAAGGCCCATGGGTAATGCTGGTTCGTCGCCCATCGGGAGTGCCATGGCCTTGACGCTCTCGAGTCTGTTGCTCTTGCTGCCGCTGGGCTTGCTCGCCGGCCTGTTGTCGGGATTGCTGGGCATCGGCGGCGGTCTGGTGTTTTCACCGCTGCTGCTGTTGCTGGGATTGTCCCCGCACCAGGCCCTGGCCACCAGCACCCTGGCGATCGTGCCAACCACCCTCGGCGGCACCTGGAGTCACCTGCGCAGCCAGCAGTTGCCGTTGCCGTCCAGCCTGGCGATCGGCCTGGGAGCTGCCGTGGCCAGTGCCCTGTTCGGCCGCCTCGGCGCGTCCTGGTCGGGGGCTCTGCTGCTGGGGCTTCAGGCGGGCATGTACGGCCTGCTGACCTTGGTGATGGCCCCCAGGCCGGCGGATGGGGATGGGGCGCCAGAACGGCCCGTTTCCCCGTTGCCGCTGGTCGGGGTGGGCCTGGTGGCGGGGCTGGCCAGCGGCCTGCTGGGGGTGGGTGGCGGCCTGGTGATGGTGCCGTTGATGGTGGCTGGCTTGGGCCAGCCAGTGCGCTTGGCCATCCGCCTCAGCACCCTGGCGGTGTTGGTCTCCTCAAGTGTGGCGGCGCCGGTGTTTATCGCCGATGGCCGTGGGTTGTGGCCGGTGGCCCTGCTGTTGGGCGGCACGGCGGCTCTGGCGGCCCGCTGGGCCGCCGCCCAGCTCAACCGGGTGCCCGAACGTCGCCTGGTCGTGCTGCTGCGGCTGCTGACGGCCCTGTTGGCGCTGGACAGTGCGCGCCGGGCGGTGCAACTGTCCCTGGCCGGCGTCGGTTGACCCCTCGGTCAGCGTTGGCTCAGTCCAGGTGCCGCCAGAACCCCTGGTCCAGCTCGTAGCCCAGCACCGCTGCCATCTGCCCCAGGGTCTGACGGCAGTTGAGCCCCTGGCTCTGGGTCCAGCCATCCAGCCAGAACAGCCGGTGGGTGATCCACAGCTCCAGAGCCTCGGGGGCGAAGCGCAGACCCTCGCTGCGGTTGAAGCCATGGGGCAGCAGCATTGCCACGTGGCGCGCCAGCTGCCCACTGCTGCGTTCCAGCACCAGGGGCAGCCAGGGACAGGTGGCATCGGCCCGCAGGCTCCAGAGGCGCAGCTCAGGAATTTCGGACGCTTCGCGGGGATCGTCAGCTGGTCTGGGCCAGTCGAATTGCAGCTGCAGCACCGCACCGCGTTGCAGCAGGTGTGCGGCGCTGAGGGATCGCCAGGGGGACAGGGGCGTCAGATCCAGGCGTGCGATCTGATCAGCGCTGATCAGAAGTGTCGAGGCATCATCTGCGGGAGGCATCAAGAGCTGTAACAGCACACGCCGTGGAGCTCGACCGTAGCCACTGCCACGTCAACAATGGCAATGTTTCTGTACTGAGCTCCCCCAAGATGGTCACCAGCTTGAACCAGGCCGAAGTGCTGATCGCCCTCGTTGTGGCTGCCCATGCTGGGGTGCTGGCCGTGCGCCTCTGCTTCAGCCTTTACAAGGCCTGATCGTTGATCCTCAGATCCAATCTCTGACTTCAGTCACAGGCCCCTTGGCAGGGCCCGACCGGGGAGCTAAAAGCAACCCAGTCGGGCCTTTTCTGTGGCCCTGCTCCCCAACCCGGAGTTCTGCCCTGTGACCGCCCGTGCGCCCCGTCGCCACCGCGCCCAACCGCCAGTCGAGCTGCAACCTCCTGGCGAGCGTCAAGCGGGCGGGGTGCCACGCCAGGCGGTGTTTGCTCCGGACGGCAGCTTGCTGTCGGTCTCCAGTGAGCGCCAGGAACTGCTGTGCAGCCTGATCGGCCTGCTGATCAAGACGTCCTTGGTGGGGGTCGTGGCTGTCAGCCTGGTGCGTCTGGCCACCGCCTACCAGGAGCGCATGGACCGCCAGGGCGAACTGTCGGCTGTGCTCGAACTTGAGGCCGGCAAGCTGGCCAAGGCCCGCGACCGCTTCGACCAGTTGTTCGTCGTCGAAGGCGAGCAGCGGCTGATCCGCGAACAGAACCAGTGGATCGCGCCGAACCGCCTGCGGGTGGTCTGGAACCCCGGTTCGTAAGTTGGGGCGCCCTGGCCTGACGTTTGCCCATGTCGACCACTGCCACCGCCAGCGTTCCTGCTGGATCCCCAGCCGGCACCGTGCTGATCACCGGCACCACCAGCGGGGTGGGCCTCAACGCCGTCAAGGCCTTGGTGGATCGGGGATGGACCGTGGTCACCGCCAACCGCGACCCGGTGCGGGCGGCTGAGGCAGCCGAGCGGTTGGGGATTCCATCGGCCCCGCTGACCCACCTGCGCATCGACCTGGGCGACCTTGACAGTGTGCGTGCCGGGGTCGAGACCTTGATCGCCTCGCTGCCAAGGCCCCTGGATGCGCTGGTGATCAATGCGGCGGTCTACAAGCCCCGTCTCAAGCAACCCGAGCGTTCGCCCCAGGGCTACGAGATTTCGATGGCCACCAACCATCTGGGGCACTTTCTTTTGATCCAGATGCTGCTCGCTGATCTGCAGCGCTCGCAGCACCCGTCCAGGCGGGTGGTGATCCTGGGCACGGTGACCGCCAATTCCAAGGAGCTGGGGGGCAAGATCCCTATCCCGGCGCCAGCGGATCTTGGGGATCTGAGCGGTTTCAAGGCGGGCTTCAAGGCACCGATCGCCATGGCCAATGCCAAACCTTTCAAACCTGGCAAGGCCTACAAGGACAGCAAGCTCTGCAACATGATCACAACTCCGGAGCTGCATCGCCGCCTGCATGCCACGTCCGGCATTGTGTTTAGCTCGCTGTATCCCGGCTGCGTTGCCGACACGCCGCTGTTCCGCAACACGCCGCGGGCGTTCCAGACGATCTTCCCCTGGTTTCAGAAGAACATCACCGGCGGGTATGTCAGCCAGGCTCTGGCCGGTGAGCGGGTGGCCCAGGTGGTGGCCGATCCGGACTTTGCTGTGTCGGGGGTGCACTGGAGCTGGGGCAACCGCCAGAAGCAGGGCGGCAAGCAATTCAGCCAGGAGCTCTCCGACAAGGCCAGCAATCCCGAGACCGCCCAGGGGGTGTGGGAGGAGTCGATGAAGCTGGTGGGTCTGGCCTGAGCCGATGCAGCGGCCACCCGTCATCCTGGGGATCGGCAAGAACTATGCCGACCATGCCGCTGAGCTGGGCAGCGCGTTGCCCCAGCACCCGGTGGTGTTCTTCAAGAATCCCGCCAGCGTGATCGCCAGTGGCGAGGCGATCCAGCTGCCGCCTGTGGTGCGCACCGAAGCCTTGGGCGTTGATTACGAGGGCGAGCTGGCGGTGGTCCTGGGCTGCGATGCCCGCGATGTGCCTGAAGATCAGGCCCGCGAGGTGATCGCCGCCGTCACCTGTGCCAACGATGTCAGCCAGCGCTGGTGGCAATGGCATGCCGGCGGCAGTCAGTGGAACCGGGGCAAAAGCTTTGACACCTTCTGCCCCTTAGGTGAACCGGTGCCGATCGACGCGATCGCTGAACTGCAGAATCTTGAACTCACCACCCGCCTCAATGGCGAGGTGGTGCAGAAGGCCAATACCGGTTCGATGCTCTTTTCGGTAGCCCGCTTGATCGCCGAGCTCAGCCGTGGCACCACATTGCTGGCCGGCACGGTGATCCTGACCGGGACCCCTGAGGGCGTGGGGGCGGGCCGCACACCGCCTCGTTTTCTGCGGGATGGCGATGTGGTCGAGGTCGCGATCGCCGGCGTCGGGTTGTTGCGCAACCCGGTGGTTCAGGTGGATTGAGGATTGGCGTTGTGCCGCACCACCCCATCCATCAGGGTCATCAGGCAGCGCCCGGCATAAATCTGATCGCTGCTGGTGCTGGTGAGATCGCGGTCAAACACACAGAGATCGGCCCTTTTGCCCACTTTGATCGAGCCGGTGATCGCCTCAAGACCCAGCTGCCGAGCACCGGCGATCGTGTAGGCCTGCAAAGCGCCTTCAAGGGTTAAGGCGTCCTCAAGCGGCGGCAGTGGTTCCGCGGCGCCGGGCCCGAGGGTCTGGCCCATGGCCGCCAGCAGCGGCGGTGGCGGCTGGCGCCGGATCGCTGCCTGCACGTTGAGCATCGGCTCGATGCCCAGCAGTCCGCCGGCATAGGTGGCGGGCCAGTCGCTGCCTAGGGCCACATTGAGGCCGTGGTCGCGCTGCAGCCGGCCCAGCCGGTACATCTTGAGGTAGCGCTGGGTGCCGATCGCCTGCTCGACCGCCTGGTAGCGGATGCACCAGATGCCGGTGCTGGTGATCAGCGGCTTGAGCCTGGCCAGGCGCGCCTGGTCAGAGTCGGCGGCCAGTTGCAGATGGGCCAGGGTGAGTTTCGGCAGCTGATCCGTGCGCCGGCAGCTCTCCATGGCATCGAGGATCTGCCGCAGCGAGGCATCGCCGATGGTGTGAAAGTGCAAGTCAAAGCCGCTGCTGTGGCATTGCTGCAGCAGTTTGACCACAGAGGTGTTCGATAGCGCCAGGCGGCCACGGCTACCGGCGGGCTCCAGATAGGGCTCGAGCAGGGCGGCCTGGCGGTTTTCGATCACCCCGTCACCGACGATTTTGAGGGTGCCGATGCGGAAATGCTCGGATCCAAAGCGCCGGTGAAAATCAGCCAGGGTGGCCACCGCGCCGGGCACATCGGCTTCGCTGGTCACCATCTGGCTCACGTGCAGACGCACCGGCAGTGCGCCGCTGTTGTCCAGCTGGTTCACCACCGTGTAGATCGCCTCCTGGCCGAACGGCATGCCGGCGTCAAACACGCTGGTGAAGCCCATGGCAGCGAACTGCTGCAGCAACTTCTGAAGCAGCGGGCCGTACAACGCAGGCTCCAGCAGCTGCAGGGCGTTGATCATCGGGATCATCGCCGGCGCTTCGCGCACATAGCCGGTGGGATTGCCCTGGCTGTCGCGCACATAGCCGCCCACAGCAGGGTCCGGTGTTGCCGCGCTGATTCCGGCCAGTTGCAGGGCCTTGCTGTTGGCCCAGGCCGAATGCATGTCGGACGACATCAGCAGGATCGGACGATCGGGACTGATCGCATCGAGATCGCGCCGATTGGGGCCGCCCTGATCCCGGAACAGGTTGGAATCCCAGCCGTTGCCGAAGATCACTCCCGTGCCTGGATTGGCTTTGGCATAGGCGGCGATCGACGCCAGCACCTCCTGCTCGCGGGCATTGATGTCCAGACTCAACCCGCTGCGAAAGAGACTGCCCACAAAGGGGTGCACGTGGCTGTCGATCAGCCCAGGCAGCAGCAATTTCCCCTTGAGGTTGACCCGCTGGGTGCCTGGGCCGATCCAGGGCTGCACGCCGCGCTGATCACCCACGTAGACGATGTCCCGACCCTTGACGGCCACCGCTTGGGCGCGGGGTTGTGAGGGCTCCATCGTCAGGACGGTGCCGCCTTCGAACACCCAGTCGGCGCCGCCAGTGGCGGCCCTTGCCTGGGCCTCATGCTGCAACAGGCTGGGGCTCACGGCCGCCGCCGTGAGTAGGGCCCCGGCCTGCAGCACCCGCCGCCTCGAGGTGGTGCCGGCGCGTTGCAACACCGCCTGGCTGAAGCTGCCGCTCAGCTGTTGCGCGAGATCACAACCGATGCACATCGTGATCGCAAGGGGTGGGGAGCACTGCAGATCGTCGACCTGTGGAACTCAGTCAAACCCCAGGAGATCGAAGATTTCGCGGTCCTTGAGCGATTCGGCTTCGAGCGGTTCGACGCTCTCGAGCATGCGCCGGGCCAGGTTGAGGTATTCGTTCTGGACCGCCTCGACCTCGGGGGTGGCCTCCATCTCGAAGATGGTGCACTTCTTGAGCCGGGAACGGCGGATCGCGTCGAGATCGGGGAAATGGGCCATGGTCTTCATGCCCACCCGGTCGTTGAAGCGGTCGATCTGATCGGTGTCCTTGGAGCGGTTGGCCACCACACCACCCAGGCGAACCTTGTAGTTCTTGGCCTTGGCCTGGATCGCGGCGATGATCCGATTCATCGCAAAGATCGAGTCAAAGTCGTTGGCGGTGACGATCAGGCAGTAGTGGGCATGCTGCAACGGCGCGGCAAACCCGCCGCACACCACATCCCCCAGCACGTCAAAGATCACCACATCGGTGTCTTCCAGAAGGTGGTGCTCCTTGAGCAGTTTGACCGTCTGGCCTGTCACGTAGCCGCCGCAGCCGGTACCCGCCGGCGGGCCGCCTGACTCGACGCACTGCACGCCGTTGAAGCCCTCGAACACGAAGTCTTCGGGGCGCAGCTCCTCGG
>CAZJIF010000048.1:0-12804 GCA_964546045.1 uncultured Klebsiella sp.
TTGCCATGTCGTTTCAGACCCCTCAGGACTCAGGGAACAGCTGGATGGCGCTGCCCTCGGCCAGACGCACCACGGCCTTCTTGACCTGGGCGCGCTTGCCGGCGAAGCGTCCGACCCGCCGTGTGCGGCGTGGCGGATTCATGGTGCTGACGCCAATGACCTTGACGTCGAACATTGCTTCCACTGCAGCCTTGATGTCTGGCTTGGCGGCGCGATGGTCAACTTCAAAGGTGTACTGATTCAGCTCGAGGGCCCGGGTGGCCTTCTCGGTGATCAGCGGCTTGCGGATCACATCCGCGAGCCTTCCTGCAAAACGTTCAGCCATCGCCGTAGACCTCCTGAATCTTTGCAAGTGCTTCCTCGCTCAGCACGAGCTTGCGTGCATTGAGCAGATCGAACACGTTGAGCTGATCGGCGGCGATCAGCTTCACTGCCTGGAGGTTGCGCACCGACAGGCGCACCGCCTCAGAGGCATCGTCAAGGATCACCAGGACCTTCACGCCCGCTTCGATACCGAAGCGACCGAGGGCGGCGGTGATCTCCTTGGTTTTCGGGGCTTCGAGATCAGCGCCGAAACCCTTGACCACGACGATGTCGTCAATGCGGCTCATCAGCGCCGTGCGCAGGGCCAGTCGACGTTCCTTGCGGTTCATCGCCAGGTTGTAGCTGCGGGGTTTGGGGCCGAACACCACACCACCACCGGGGCGCAGGGGGGTACGGATCGAGCCCTGGCGAGCCCGGCCTGTTCCTTTCTGCTTGTAGGGCTTGCGGCCACCACCGGCCACTTCGGCACGGGTCAGGGTGCTGGCGGTGCCCTGACGGGCATGGGCCAGCTGCCGCACAACCGCGCGGTGCACCAGGTCGTTTGCCGAGCTTTCCTTGGCGACCTTGAGGTCGAGGGTGGCCTTGCCGGCCTCCTTGCCCTGCCAGTCGCGGATTACACAATCAGCCATGTTCTGTTCTCTCCTCAGCTACCGGTTTTGTCGCCAACCCGCTTGGCCGGGCGGATGTTGAGCAGGGCCCCGGGCTTGCCGGGGACAGAGCCCTTGACGACCAGCAGGTTGCGCTCGACATCCACCTTGAGGACCGTGAGCGCACGGGTGGTGGTCTGTTTGCCGCCGTAGCGACCGGCCATCCGCTTGCCGGGGTAGACCCGGCCTGGGGTCGTTCCGGCGCCGGTGGAGCCGGGTTCGCGATGGTTCTTGGAGCCGTGGGTCATCGGACCGCGGCTGAAGCCGTGGCGCTTCTGGTAGCCGGCGAATCCCCGACCCATGGTGTCGCCGCTGACGTCCACCTTCTGGCCGGGCTCAAAGGCTGAGACCGTGACATCCCCGCCGAGTTCCAGCCCTTCGATGCTGTCGACGCGGTATTCCTTGAGGTGGCGAAGCACGTCAGCGCCCGACTTGGCGAGGTGGCCCTTGGCCGGCTTGTTCACGAGCTTGTCGCGAATGTCGCCATAACCAAGCTGAACGGCGTTGTAGCCGTCGGTGCTGGTGCTTTTGAGTTGCGTGATGCGGCAGGGACCAGCCTCGATCAACGTGACCGGGATGGATCTGCCCTCTTCATCGAAGAACTGGGACATGCCCAGCTTCTTCCCGAGGATGCCGATTGACATAAGACGGTGAACGACGCCAGCTGAACAGGCGGTTGTCGGTGGACAGCCGATGTGCTGATCGCATTCCGTTGATCTGTCTTGCGCGGCCGAAGGCCTGCACCGTTGGACTGTTCATTGGGGACGACCGCGAACGGTTATCCCTGTCGAGGCAAGGCCAATGGGCTAGCAAGACCGATCAGATCGGAGTCTGATCAGCGCGGCTGGGACTTGTAAGAACCGGGTCCGACGCCGATTGAACCGAAGTTCAAGAGGTGTGGAAGCGTTCAGACAGTTTCCCGACGGCACTCAGATCACCGTGAGGTGCTGAAACCGTTCTGGCCGTGGACGATCACCACCATTGGTGACCGTGTGCTGAGTTCTGGAGGCCCGGCTAGCGGACGGGCGCAGATTCACAGCACAGCCAGAAACGATACAGCACAGCCTCAAAGGTCTTGCTCAGGCCAATCGTTGCCGATGCCTCCCTACCTGACCGTGGCCCGCTGCAAGCTGCCAGACTGGACCTCAGCACAGCGTCTGCCGGCAATGCCCCTGCTGCTCACTGGTCGCGGTTTCAGGCAGGACCTGGAGCGCGCTGGAGCCTTGGCCTTTTACGCGCCTCTCGAAGGGGGCGCCGAGACCCGATTGCTGCGCAGGCTGCGTGCCGGCGGCTACCGGGCTCAGATCACATCAGCCCGTGGCCTCGGCGACCCTGAGGCCTACCTGTTGCAGCTGCATGGCGTGCGGCCGCCTCACCTCGGCCATCAGAGTGTTGGCCGTGGCGCTGCCGTCGGCGAGGTGCAACGCGTCATGCCTCAGCTGGGTCCCTTGCTCGACGGTGATACACCGGTCGTGCTGTGGATCCTCGAAGGTCAGGTTCTGTCCAGCGCCGAACTGGCTGCGCTGGTGTCCTTGACCCGCCGCGAGCCCCGCCTGCGTCTGGTTGTTGAAATGGGCGGCGCCCGGGCTCTCCGCTGGCACCCGCTCGAACAGCTTGTTGACGCCTGAGCAGGCTCTGGCTGGCGGTCGTTGGGTCAAGTTGATCTGCGGGGCCAGCAACCAGGATCTGGCCGCGATCGAGGACCTTGCAGGGCTTTACGCCCTGGCTGGTGTCCATTGCATCGATGCCGCCGCTGATGCAGCTGTCGTTGCTGCGGTGCGGCGTGGCATGGCCTGGGCAGCCCAGCGCGGCAGTGGATCCCCCTGGTTGATGGTCAGCCTCAGTGATGGGCCCGATCCCCATTTCCGCAAGGCCTGGTTTAATCCGCAGCTCTGCCCCTCCGACTGCCGTCGCCCCTGCGAGCAGGCCTGCCCGGCACTGGCCATCGGGGTGGCGGCGACAGGGGCAGCTGGCGTGCTCCCCGATCGCTGTTATGGCTGTGGCCGTTGCTTGCCGGCTTGTCCGCTCGGGTTGATCGAAGAGCGGTCCCAGGTCCTGGCCGCCGAGGCTGTGCCAGCCCTGCTTGCAGCCATTGGCCCCGACGCCGTTGAGTTGCACTGTCAGGCCGGGCGGGGTCAGGGCTTTGCCGATCGGCTGGCCCAGTTGGTGGCCAGCGGCGTGCCATTGCAGCGTGTGGCGGTGAGCATGGGTGCCGAAGGCCGCGGTGCGCCTGCGCTTGCTCAGCAGCTCTGGCAGCGCCATGCCCGGCTGCGTGCCGCAGGCTTTCGCTCCCTATGGCAGCTCGATGGACGTCCCATGAGCGGCGATCTGGGGCGGGCGGCGGCCCGGGTGGCCGTCGCTTTGCTGGCTGAGCTGCACCCTCTGGCACCACCGGGGCCTCTGCAGCTGGCCGGTGGAACCAACGTCCACACCCTCGCGCTGCTGCAGCCCGGCGCCGCTGTGGCGGGGGTGGCCTTTGGCGGTGAGGCCCGACGGCGCCTGCAACCCTGGCTGCAGGCTGCCCACGGCCAGGGGTTGCGTTTGCTGGATTGCCCGGCGCTGTGGCCACAGGCCCTTGCGCATGCCCGGGCCCTGGTGCAGCCATGGCTGCAGCGCTGATGGGGGTCGGGCTGTTGACGAAGGACCGGCCGCTATGGGTAACTAGCAAGACGCCGGCAGCGCCGGATGTCCGATGGGCCGTCGCCAAGCGGTAAGGCAGCGGGTTTTGGTCCCGCCATTCCTAGGTTCGAATCCTAGCGGCCCAGTTTTGAACACTCCTCTGCTTGTTTTCGACTTCGACGGCGTTCTCGTCGATGGCATGGTCGAGTACTGGTGGGCGGCACGGGCTGCGGCCCTGAGCCTCGACCCGTCTTTGGATCTGCCCGACCAGGCACCAGCGGCTTTCGCTCAGCTGCGTCCCCTGATTCACAAGGGTTGGGAGATGGTGCTCGTGGCGGCAGAGTTGGCCCGTCCGGGCGGTGATCCTGCCGGGCTGTTGTTGGACTATGACCGAGCCCTGCTGCGGGCCCTGGCGGTTAAGGGGTGGAGCCCGCAGCCGTTGCAACAGGCGCTCGAAGCCGTTCGTGGCGAAGCCATTGCCCGTGACAGGGACGGCTGGCTGGCACGCCATCGCTTCTTCCCCGGGGTGGTCGATCGGCTGCACGGGCTTGCCGACGAGGGCAGCGGTTGGATGGTGTTGACCACCAAGGGAGCTGCCTTTGCCAGGGAGCTGCTGCAGGCGGCCGGTCTCCAGCCGATGGCGCTGTTCGGTCACGAAGCCGGCAGCAAACCTGCTGTTCTGGCTCAGTTGTTGCAACAGCAGTCGCCGATCTGGTTCGTCGAGGACCGCCGCGCCACGCTCGAAGCGGTGCGAGAACAACCTGTTCTCGATCCCGTGCGCTGTTTTCTGGTGTCATGGGGGTATCTGGCCCCAGCCGATCGTCAGAATCTGCCCGCAGGAATCGCTCTTTTGAGTAGCGAGGCCTTTGCCGGCCCCTTGGCGGACTGGCCCTGAACGCTAGAGTACGCTTGTACTGTGCGGTCTGGGGCTCCGCTTGAAACGCTGGTCGGTTTTGGTGGCACTTCTCTTCTGGTGGTCGCAGGATGACGCTGCGGCCTTTCCCTTTGCTGTTCCCTTCCATGCCTGCTGATTCGAAGGCCGCTTCGGACAAGCCGACCAGCGCCGCTGCGGTTGCCGCGGCCGCTATTGCCCCGCCGGCCGTTTCGTCGCCATCCGTTGCTCCCCCGCCCCCTGTGCCCCAGGCCAGTTCTGAGGCACAGGGGGCCACCGCCCGCGTCGCCACCCGATCCACCCTCCACACTGCTGCTGCTGCCGTGCCTGCTTCCCCTTCATCTGCTCAGAGTGCCGCCGCCGCTTCGGAGCGGGACAAGGCCCTGGGCCTGGTGCTCAACCAGATCGAGCGCAATTTCGGCAAGGGCTCGATCATGCGACTTGGAGACGCCTCGCGGATGCGGGTCGAGACGATCTCCACCGGCGCTCTCACCCTGGATCTGGCGCTGGGGGGTGGTTACCCCAAGGGCCGTGTGGTCGAGGTCTACGGCCCTGAGAGTTCCGGCAAGACCACGCTCACCCTGCATGCCATTGCCGAAGTGCAGCGCCGTGGGGGCGTGGCCGCCTTTGTTGACGCCGAGCATGCACTCGATCCGGTCTACGCCGCAGCCCTGGGCGTTGATATCGAGAACCTGCTCGTCTCCCAGCCGGACACCGGTGAGATGGCGCTTGAGATCGTCGATCAGCTGGTGCGTTCCGCGGCGGTGGACATCGTTGTTGTTGACTCGGTGGCGGCCCTGACTCCCCGCGCTGAAATCGAAGGTGAAATGGGGGATCTGGCGGTGGGCAGCCAGGCCAGGCTGATGAGCCAGGCGATGCGCAAGATCACCGGAAACATCGGCAAATCGGGCTGCACGGTGATCTTCCTCAACCAGCTTCGCCAGAAGATCGGCGTCACCTATGGCAACCCGGAAACGACCACAGGCGGTAACGCCCTCAAGTTTTATGCCTCGGTCCGGCTGGACATCCGGCGCATTCAGACGTTGAAACGCGGTACCGAGGAATACGGCATCCGCGCCAAGGTGAAGGTGGCCAAGAACAAAGTGGCCCCGCCCTTTCGCATTGCTGAATTCGACATCCTGTTTGGCCGTGGGATCAGCACCCTGGGTTGCTTGCTTGACCTGGCCGAAGAAACGGGCGTGGTCTGCCGCAAAGGCGCCTGGTACAGCTACGACGGCGACAACATCGGCCAGGGCCGGGACAACACGATCGTCTGGCTCGAGCAGAATCTTGCCCAGCGTGAGCAGATCGAGAAGCTCACCCGCCAGAAGCTGACCGAAGGGTCAGAGGTCACGGCCAACTCGATGAAGCCCCTTGCGGCGGCTGCCAAGGCTGCTGCGGCAGCCGCCCCCGACGAGCTCCCGCAGGCCAGCTGAGGGCTGTATGGCCCTCCGAGGCCCTCCGCCGCCGATGGCTTAGCGCTCAGCGCAGAGGTTTGAGTGCCTCTGTGCTGGGTCTGGCAGGGGTGGGGGTACGGAAGCGATCTGTGATCCGCTGCAGCTCCTGGATGGCTTCTGCACCTTCGAGTTTCACCAGTTCGTGCCCGTCGCGCGACTCAACCCAGCTGATCCCGAAATCAGAGACGAGGAAGCGGACGATGTGATTGTCCGAGGCCGACGCCGAGTCCGACAGGTTGGCCACGAATGAGGCCCCCTGGCCATCGCGACCATCACCGCACACGTAGCAGGATGCCGTGTGACCTGCAGCCTGGAGGCTGTTGGACAGGGCCTGCAGGCTCAGCACCAGATCCTCGACAACCGAGCGGTATTGCTCAGCTAGACGACCAAACATCGAGCGTCCCCAAAGCGCCCCTGCACCTTAAGGCTTTCTTTCGATTTGCGCGAAGGCTGCTTGGCCCAGTGGCCTCAGCCGTCAGAGAGGGTCCACCAGCCGGCAGCCGGGCCAACGAAGCGCACGATGACCCAGAACAGCGCCAGGCTGCCGATGCCGATCCAGGCGCCTCGTGTGGTCCAGCTGACAAATTGGTTTGCCTTGCTGCGGTCCAGTGACCACCACGGCTTGTCAGCGGCGTTCTGGGCGTTGCTGCGCGGCTTTTGGCTCCGCGGCGGCAGCCCCTGGGCGCTGCGGCGTCGAGCTTCCCCCATGGCGGCAAGTCCTTGTCTGGACTGAAGGTTAGGTCGGCAGCAGGCGGTTGAGGCTGACCCACGGTTCGAGCGACTGCAGCACCCGCTGACCCCAACTGCGGCTGCGCAGGCGTCCATCAAGAATCGCCAGCCGGCCACCGGGGGGGCGGCGCAGCGGGGCCACCCCGAGTTGAAGGCGCAGCAGGGCGTCGGGCAGCAGCAGCTCGCGGAACCAATCGCGACCCTGGCCGCGCAGTGCCGTCACCCTTGCCGCGGTCAGAGGATCTTCGAGGCTGGCGATCGGCAGCAGCCCCACCACCACCTGACCGGGAAGGGGCAGCTGCTCCTGGTGGCGCAACCACCAGCTCCAGCTGGCGCACAGCACGCCATGGCTTTCAGGACTGGTGCATTCGTGCACCACCCGGGAGCCAAAGTCGGCGGCCAGGCCGCTGGCTAGCTGGCGGCGCAGCTGGCCATCGTCCAGCAGGATCAGGCTCAATCGCTCCTGACCCAGGACCAGGCGGCGGCATTGCTCAAGCAGATGGTCGCCGTAGACAGGACTGTTGGGCAGGGGCTGCCGCAGCGGTGCATACACGGGGAGGGGGTCGCTCAGGGGCAGATCCCCAAGCGCCACGTCCACCTGGGGGTTAAGTCCGAGGGTCAGGGATGCCGCAGGACAACCATCGCCATGGCGGCTGCCGTTCAGTTGGCCGATCACCACCGCACCACGACCATGCAACAGCCCAGCGAGGCTGGCCAGGGGGTCGAGCGGTTGGCGCTGCAGGGTCCATTGCAGCAGTTCCGGGTTGAGCTTGGCCCAGCTGGTCCAGCCGCTGCCGCTGCTCTGCAGCCAGGTTGGCCAGGGTTCGGGCAGGGGGCCCAGCAGGCTCAGCAGCTGGCGCAACGGGGCCTCATCGTCCTCGTGCAGGGCAACCTGGCTCTGGGGGTGGCGGGGCGCGGCCAGAATTCTGCGGTTGAGTCGCTCGTGCAACCCGAGCAGGGTCCCTTCGGCCCGGGGCAGGGCGCGGCGCAGCTGGTCCCAGTGGTGCGGCGCGATCGCCACGGCCAGGGCTTCCCCTAACAGGCGATCGAGCTGTTCGGCTTCGGGCAGGATCAACTGGCGTTGCCCCAGCAGCTGCCCGCGCCAGGCTGTCACCAGTTCACGGTGCCCAAGCAACCACAAAACCCCAGGCGGCGGCGGTGACGGTCCTTCAGCACAGGGCAGCGGCAGTCCGGCCCTTGCCAGACGGGGCAATTCGATCTGCAGCAGCCGTTGGCGCAGGCCCTCGCTGAGCACCAGGGCCAGGCTGCTGTCGCTGAGGGCCAGGGGGACGAGCAGGCTGATCCACCAGCTGGGGCCGCTGCCGATGCCCAGGCGGATCAGGCTGTGGTCGTGCCGTCTGAGGCTGCGCGCCACCAGTCTGCTCAAGCTCAGGTGATGGGGCCATGCCTCACCCCCTTCCTGTTGCAGCAGTGCCTTGAGCTGCTGGTGGGCGTGCGCTTCCAACATCGGCGAATCGTAGGAAGCTGGGGTGAACGCTCTGTTCAGTCCTTACCCAGATGGTTGCTGTGTCGATGCCGATGCCCTGGCGGCAGCTGCCTGTCGGCGTGGTCGGACTCGGGCTGATCGGGGGGTCGATCGCCCTGGATCTGCGCCGGCGGGGGCTCATCGTGCATGGCCTGGTTCATCGCGAGACCACCGCCCAGCGCGCACGCGAGCGTGATCTGGTCGATCAGGTCAGCACCGACCCTGGCGTGCTTCAGGGCTGCGGGCTGGTGGTGCTGGCCCTGCCTCTCGATCGTCTGCTGGACCCCGACCCTGCCCTCCTGGCCGCGCTACCGCCGCAGGCGGTGGTGACCGATGTGGGTTCGGTCAAGCAGCCTGTGCTCGACCGCTGGCAGGCACTCCACCCGCGGTTTGTGCCCAGTCATCCGATGGCCGGCACGGCCCATGCGGGTGTGGAGGCCGGTCTGGTGGACCTGTTCGTCGGTCGCCCCTGGGTCGCCACCCCGACTGCTGACACTGAAACGGCAGCCCTGGAGAGCGTGCAGGACCTGGCAACCCTGCTGGGGGCTCACTGGCTCTGTTGTCCTGCGGCTGCCCATGATCAGGCGGTGGCATTGATTTCCCATCTGCCTGTGCTGGTTTCGGCGGCACTGCTGCAGGCGGCCGACCGCTCAGCGGCTGCCAGTGGCGACGGGCTCAGTGTGTTGGTGCGGTCGCTGGCGTCGTCGGGGTTCGCCGACACCACCCGGGTCGGGGGCGGCAATCCCGAGTTGGGCACGCTGATGGCACGCGCCAACCGCACCGCCCTGCTGCAGGCCCTGCAGGGCTACCAGCACTGCCTGGCCGGGTTGGAGCAGTTGGTGCAACAGGGCGAGTGGTCGGGGTTGCAAGCCGAGCTGAGCCGCGCCCAGCAGCTCAGGCCTGGGTTTGTGTCGCCGGATCGCAGCGCAGGCTGAGGCTCTGGCCGTGGCTGGCCAGCAGCTGACGGCAGGCCATCAGGGCCGACAGGCTGACGCCTGCGGTCCCCTCGCCGGGATAGATCGCATCGCCGCACAACCACAGCCCCTGCAGAGGGGTGCGGCTGGCCAGGCCGAAGGGACCGAACGCGCTGGGGTGCTGGCCCAGCCCCCCCACATAACCCCAGGGGCGGCCGCACCAGTGGGCAAAGGCCCGTGGCGTGGCCAGCTCGGCGTGCAGCCAGGCGTCAGGTGCAACCCCCAGCAGGCGCTCAAGACCCCGTTGGATGCCTGCCAGCAGCGGTGCCTTGCGAGCGTTGCGGGCATCGCGGTCGGCCAGGTCGGGGTCGAACCAGGGGCGTGCGGGGGTGAACACGCTGGCGATCACGGTGGCCTGCCCGGCCGGGGCGCGGCCGTCGCCATCCTGGCTGACCGAGACAAACAGGGAGCCTGGATCGTTCCAGTCGCTCTGCAGGTGGCTGGGACAGTCCTGCGGCAATCTGGCCCGTTCGAGCGCGCCATAGAACACCAGCGCTCCCGAGGGTTCCGGCAGGTTCTGCAGCCGCCGTTGGTATCGCGGCGGCAGCGCATCGGCCAGCAACGACGGAAGTCCCTGGGGGGGCACGGTCAGCACCACATCGCGGGCCTGCAGCTTGAGGGTGCCGGCAGCGGCAACGCCGCTGACCAGCCAGGTCTGACCGTGGCGCTGCAGCCGCTGGACACGGTGCCGCAGGCGCAACTGGCCGCCGACCTGCCGCAAGGCCGCCTCGAGGGCGGTGCTGAGGCTCTGCATTGAGCCTTCCAGGTGCCATAACCCCAGCGGTTCCTGGGCCATGGCCAGCACGGTGGCGCCGTAAAGGGCGGCGGTGCGGTCGGCGCTTTCCTGCGAGTAGAGCCGCAGCTGCAGGTCAAGAAAGCGCCGCAGTCTGCGATCGCTGCCACAGCCGCTCCACCGTTGTAGGTCTGCGATCGTGGCGGCGGTCAGCAGGCCGCTGGCCAGGTTGGCGGGTCCCAGGGCCCCCAGCAGTTGCTGCAGATCCCAGGCATTGCGTGGCGGCAGCACCGGGTCGCGGCCGGCAAAGGCCCAGTTCGCCCGGTGCAGGGCCGCACACCACTGCCAGAACCGCTCGCTGCCCGGAAACTGGCGTTGCCGTTCGGCCTGCCAGCGCTGGGGATCGCGCCAGAGCCGCACCGGCGGCAGGCCATCGTCCAGATCCACCACGCAGCCCGGGTCCAGCGGACTCGCCTTGGGACAGGGCAGCCCGAAGTGCTGGAACAACCGCTGGTGGATGCCTCCAGGTTCGAGACCGGCCACCTGGGTGGCGCCCACATCAAAGGTCCAGGGCCCCCGTCTGAACGTGCCGGCGCACCCCCCGCTCTGGTGATGGCTTTCCAGAAGTACCACCCGTTGCCCGGCGTCGGCCAGCAGGGCGGCTGCGGTGAGTCCGGCGATCCCCCCTCCGACCACCACCACATCGACGGCCTCTGCGGGCTCTCCAGACTCAACCGGGGGGTGTTGCATCGGAGCATGCTGGCAGCGGAAGCAGCAGCGGCGTTGGCGTTGGCGTGATGCAGGACTGTCCAGACCGATGGCTGCAGCAGCAACTGGGTCAGCCGGTGCAGCGACGTCAGCCGGTTGCCGGCGGCTGCATTCACCAGGCCTGGCGCGTGGAGCTGGCCGATGGGCGTGTGCTCTTCGTCAAGACCAACCAGGTCCAGGCCCTGCCCCTGCTTGAAGCCGAAGCCGCTGGGCTGCGGGCGCTGGCGACGGTCGCACCGGCCGATCTGCACGTGCCTCTTCCCCTGGCGGTGGGCCGCTCTGCGGATCAGGCGGTGCTGGTGCTGCCCTGGCTCGACCTGGTGGCGGCTGGCGACCGCTGGGCCTGGCACCGGTTGGGCCGCGCCCTGGCCTGCCTCCACCGCGCCAGCCTGAGCGACGGCCCCGGCCTGGGGCGTTTTGGCTGGAGCGAGGACAACGCCATTGGGGCCACGTCCCAACCCAATGGCTGGTGGCAGAGCTGGGGCCCTTTCTTCTGCCAGCAGCGGCTGGGGCATCAACTGCGCCTGGCGGCAGATCAAGGCCTGCACTACCGGGGGTCCGAGCGGTTGCTGGCGCAGGTGGAGGATCGTCTGGCGACCCATTCGTGCGAGCCCGTGCTGGTGCACGGTGATCTATGGAGCGGCAATGCCGCTCTGCTGCCAGTTGGCAGCGGAACCCTGTTCGACCCGGCGGTGTACAGAGCTGATCGCGAGGTTGACCTGGCGATGGCGCGGTTGTTCGGCGGATTCCCCGAAGCGTTCTTTGCTGGTTATGAGGCTGCCTGGCCCCTACCTGCCGACGCGAGCAGCCGGCAGGATCTCTACAACCTGTACCACCTGCTCAACCACGCCCTGCTGTTTGGTGGGGGCTATCACCATCAGGCCCAGCGGTGCATCGATCGCCTGGTGGAGCGCTGATTGCTGTTGGCGCCTTGCGCTCAGCCCAGGTATTCCTGCCGCAGGGTTTGGATGCGGTTGATCACGGCGCTGCGCTTCTCGCTGGTTGTCAGGTTCTTCCAGCTCCACTGGCCGACCACCACCAGACCGAGCAGCTCGAGCAGCCCCGGCACGATCGGAATCAGGTTGATCGTGTCGAGCACACCCTTGATCAGGATCTGGGCGACGATCACCGCCAGAATCACGCCGGTGGCTTTGCCGATCCGGCCCATCTGGGACCAGTCCACCGTATCGAGGGTTTGGTTGACCTTGCTCAGAATTTCGCCGTAGCGCTCGGTGAAGCTGGCGCCGGCTTCGCTTGCTTGGCTGGCATCGCCTGCAGCGGCAGCGGACTCCTGGCTCTGCTCAACCGTGTCGGGAGTGATGTCGCTCATGGAACCGATCGGCCGCTGCGATGAAGATGGCTCATAACGTATCGGTATGGCTGCCATCACGCCAGTTCAGCTGACGGTTGATCGGCATGCGCTCACCGTTCTGGCGCGTGTGTTTGACGCGGCGCACCCAGCCGAAGGGTGTGCACTGCTGCTGGGAACAACGGGTCAGTGCTGGCATCTGCGGCACGTCTGGCCCTGCCTCAACGTCTGGCCGCAGCCAGCCCAGCGGCAGCGTCGGTTCAGCCTTGATCCGCGCGAGCAGCTGCTGGCTCAGCGCTGGGCCCGCCAGCGGGGGTTGGTGGTGCTCGGTGCCGGTCACAGCCATCCGAGCAGCGCGCCGGTGCCCTCGGCCGTCGATCGTGCCTTGACCCTTGCACCGGCGCTGCTGTTGATCGCTGGCCTCAACAGCGACGCAGCCCCAGGCTGGAGCTGGGGCTGCTGGTGGCTGCCGGAGTCAGAACGCGGAGATCCGCCCGCCATGCCGCAGCGGTTGCCATGGACAATGGACGCTTGATTCCGTTGGCGTGATCCTGGGTCACGCCTTCCCGTACCCATGCTTCCTCCTGACACCAGCGGCATTCAGCTCAGCCCGGATGAGGTGGCCCGTTTTGCCCGGCACCTGATCCTGCCGGAGGTGGGCATGGAGGGGCAGAAGCGGCTCAAGGCCGCTGCGGTGCTCTGTGTCGGCACCGGCGGCCTGGGGTCTCCCCTGTTGCTCTACCTGGCGGCAGCCGGTGTGGGCCGCATCGGCATCGTCGATTTCGACGTGGTGGATCACTCCAACCTGCAACGCCAGGTGATCCACGGCACCAGCTGGGTGGGCAAGCCGAAGATCGAATCGGCCA
>CAZJIF010000049.1:0-12711 GCA_964546045.1 uncultured Klebsiella sp.
GTTCCGGGGGCGATCAAAGCCCACCGCTACAACCAATGCGTGGATGCTCAGGTGCGGCTGCGGCAGGTGAGCCAGCTGACAGGCCAGGACGGCCCGGGCAAGCTCCTTTACCTCAAGGCGGTGCAGCACTGCGAGGGGCGCTGACAGGTCTCCGCTGCTGGGTGATGACAATGCGGAAACGACATCTGATCTGCCATGCCTGAGCGTTGCTCAGCCCACCCTGGCCAGGCTGCCGGCGGCGGCCTTCGGGGCAAGCTGCCGTGGCTCGACCGCTTACTGCCGGTGTGGATCCTGCTGGCGATGGCCGCAGGGCTGCTATTGGGACGCATCGTGCCCGGCCTGCAGGCGGCGTTGGCTGCGGTGCAGGTGGATCACACCTCCCTGCCCATCGCCGTTGGCTTGCTGCTGATGATGTACCCGGTGCTGGCCAAGGTCCGCTATGGCGAACTGGGTCATATGGCCCGCGATCGGCGCCTGTTGACCCTGACCCTGGGGCTGACCTGGGGGCTGGGACCGCTGCTGATGTTCAGCCTGGCCTGGTTGTTCCTGCCGGATCAGCCTGATTTCCGCACCGGCTTGATTCTGATCGGCATCGCCCCCTGTATCGCCATGGTGCTGATCTGGATTGACCTGGCTCTGGGGAACCGGGAAGCGGCAGCGTTGCTGGTGGCCATCAATTCGATCCTGCAGGTGATGTTCTATGCGCTGCTCGGGACTTTTTATCTGCAGATTTTCCCGGCCTGGCTAGGGCTCGACAGTCAGATTGTGCGCTTTTCCTTCGCCGAGATCGCCCGGGCGGTGCTCATTTTTCTGGGAATTCCGCTTGTGGCCGGCTTTCTCACCCGGTGGATCGGTGTGCGCCTCAAGGGGGTGCGCTGGTATGAGCAAGTCTTTTTACCGCGGATCGGGCCCTGGGCCCTCTATGGCCTGCTGTTCACGATTGTGGTGATGTTCGCTCTGCAAGGTCAGGCGATCACCTCGGATCCCGCCCAGGTGATCAAGGTGGCGATTCCACTGCTGCTCTACTTCGTGCTGATGTGGAGCATCGCCTTTGCCGTGGGCAAGAGCAGCGGCCTCGATTACGAACGCACTTCAGCCCTTGCGTTCACGGCTGCCGGCAACAACTTCGAGTTGGCGATTGCTGTCTGCATCAGCATTTGGGGTGTCACGTCCAAGCAGGCCTTGGCTGGTGTCATCGGTCCGCTGATCGAGGTGCCGGTCCTTGTCGCACTCGTGTACCTGTCACTGGCGCTGAAGCCCCAGTTCCGTTCCTGATCTTGAGCCAACCGCTGGGCCCTGCCTGCAGCCGTTGTTGGTGATGGGCGTCATGTCAGCAGCAGAGAGCTGGTTCCCGGCGCAGGCGCACCCTGTAGACACCATGGGCCGCGCCGTAGTGATCAATCAAGGCTTCACGGGCCTCGTGCTGCAGCTCCTCCAGAGTTGGGGCTGTGATGCGGCGAATCTCCGGCACATCCGCTTCGGCTTCCAGGTGACCGGGGCGCTCGCTCAGAACCCGGAATCGAACTTCTCGCATGGGTTTATCTCATGTCTTCCGGCTCCATCTTTGGACCGGTTGGACCGTTGTGGACGTGCCTCCGGATACGGAGAACCGTCACCGTGCATCAGCGATGGGGTGTGAGCACGAAACGCCCACGGCCATAGCCATTCCGCTCCAGGCTTTGGAAGGCGGCCTCCAGTAGCGCCGGCTCCATGACGGACGTGCGGCTGAGGATCCATCCGTACTGACGCCTGGGATCCCCGACCACCAACCAGCGGTAGTCCGGATCCAGACCGATGATCCAGTAGTCACCCCAGAAGGGACGCCACCCCAGCAGGCTCACAAAGCTCACCTGGAGCCGTGCCTTCGTCGCTGGATCCAGCACGCGCGCCAGACCAACAGCCTGGTCGATGTCTCCCTTGCGTGTGATGCAGCGATTGGTCACTGTGATCTTGCCGTCGGTCCGCAGTTGGTAGAGGGCCGTTGTGTCTTTGACGCAGCGGTTCTGGAACCAGGCCGGGATTCGGGCGATCTCGTACCAAGACCCCAGGAAGCGCTCCAGATCCACCGCGGGCACAGGTTGCACCGCTGCCACGGTGATCCCATCGGCTGCAGGGCTCGTTGTCTGGGCACTGACGCCTGGCCCCCAGACCATGGCCGGACCACTGAGGCTCGCCGTGATCAGCACCAGCCCGATCAGGCGCCGATGCCTGGCAACCGCTGGCTTTGTCTTAACGGGTAACGCCCACATCAACGGATCGTGCCAATCAGTGCTCCATCCTGCTGGCCGCACACCAGGGCAGCGCCTTGCGCTTGCCCACCGTCTGATTAGAACGAGGGTTCTCCGCCCTCGCGATGTGCCGATCACTGTCTGGCAGGCCCCTGCAGCAGGCGCCCCCCTGGAGCGCGGCGAACGGCCGATGCTGGAGCCGGCGGTCGATGAGCTGGTGCTCGAGGTGCTGCACTGCGGCCTCTGCCACAGCGACCTCTCGATGCTCGACAACTCCTGGGGCCTCAGCGCCTATCCCCTGGTTTTGGGGCATGAGGTGGTGGGCAGGGTCGTGGGGGTTGGCGAGGGGGTGGATCCCGCGGTGATTGGACAGTTGCGGGGTCTGGGCTGGATCAGCGGCAGCTGCCGCCACTGTGGACAGTGCCTGGGCGGCACCGGCAATCTCTGCCCGTCGCTCGAAGCCACGATCATTGGCCGTCAGGGAGGTTTTGCCAGCCATGTCACCGCCCATCAGGACTGGGCGATCCCCTTGCCCGAGGGGATGGATCCGGCGGCGGCCGGGCCCCTGTTCTGCGGCGGGATCACCGTCTTTGCCCCGTTGATCGACGAGACCGTGTCGCCCACGGCCCATGTGGCCGTGATCGGAATCGGAGGTCTGGGGCACATGGCCCTGCAGTTCGCACGGGCCTGGGGATGTGAGGTCACCGCGCTCACCACCACCCTGGCCAAGGCGGAGGAGGCGAAGCGCTTCGGCGCCCATCAGGTGGAGGCCCTCGACAACCTGTCCACTCTGGCCGGACGGTTTGACCTGGTGATCAACACTGTGAATCACGCCCTCGATTGGGGTGCGGTGATGGCCTCCCTGGCCCCACGCGGACGTCTGCACCAGCTCGGTGCTGTGCTCGATCCGATTCAGGTGGGTGCCTTCGATCTGATCATGGCCCGGCGTTCCCTCACGGGAAGCCCCACCTCTTCACCAGCCAGCCTGCTGAAGATGGTCGAGTTCTGCGTGCGTCACAACATCCGACCCCAGGTCGAGCATCTACCGATGCAGCGGGTCAACGACGCGATCGAGCGCCTACGCAACGGTGATGTGCGTTATCGCTTTGTTTTGGATTTGCCTGCGGCAGCCAAGGGCTGATGCGACGACCCATGGCCCCCTACCGCAGCGTCTGATCGGTGGGCAGCAGCAGCTCTTGCAGGTTGAGGTCAGGCCTGCGCAACAAGGCAAACAGTGTGCCGGCATTGCCTCGACACACCCGCAGGGTGTCATCGAGCAGGGTGATGTCAAGCCAGGCCGGAAACGACTGCTGCACCTTGCGCAGCAACTGCAAGCGGCCCACACCCAGCTGGGGGCCAATCCATCCCCCCCGTTGAAAGCGAACGGAGATCCGCTGTTGGCGTTGCCCTGATGGGGTCTGCCCCGCCGGGAGGTCGATGCTGATGGCGGCTTCCACGGCGATGCCCGTCAGTGAACCCAACGGCCCTGGCAGCCGTAGCAGGTTCATGGCTCGCCCCTGTGAGGGCGCCAGCAGTTGCAGGTTGTCGAACCAAGGTCCAACGGCCAGATAGGGCTGCCGGCTGCTGCTCCAGCGCAGCTCCCAGACCCCTTCAAGCTGCTGTTGGGCCCCTGGGGCTGCCAGATCAGCCGGCATCGAGCGCTCCAGTGCCTGGATCAGGGCCTCAATCCGGTGTTGGCAGCGTTGGGCGCTGCCACGCGGGTTTTGGCGCAGCAACTGCAGCAGGACCGTGCGTTGCTGGGCTGGGTCTGTCGGGATTGGCGCCGGGTCTGGTTCCACCTGGTTGGCTTGTGAGATCACACCCCCTGCTGCGCCTGTTGTCTGGCGGCAAGAACCTCCAGATAGAGCTCTTCATCGATGTCGCGGATGTCGTACTCACTGGGCAGCACCCCGTGCACATGGCGATGGACCGCCAGCCAACAGTTGCGCTCAGGGTCCTGTCCCGTGGCGTCAAAACTGTGGGAGGCGGCCACCAGGGCCTGAATCAGTTCCTGGGGTGCGGCCATGGGCGCTGCGCTTCAGAATGGGTTAACCAGCAGCTGATCATGGCGTCCGACAAGCACTCGCTGTTCGAAGCCCGGCACCGTCTGGCCGGGGTTCTGCTGCTGGCAGCCGCCTGGATGGGCGGCTCTGGGGTCATGGCGGCCGACACGCTGCCCTACGAACCCCCCTGCCCCGTGCTGGCCTCTCCCGGAGGCCAGTCTTTGCTGCAGCCAATCCGCCTCGAGCCGCAGCAGGTCAAGGCCAAGAACGCCATGGGTTGCCTGTCACCGAGTGATGCGATCTATGGCCCTGATGGTTGCCCGCAGCGCTTTTGCGGTTCGAACTCGGGGGTTTTCAAGCTCCCCTGAGCCTGTGGCTCTGGCTGGCTCAGTTGCCGTTGCCGTAGGCCACCTGGCAGACGGCGTTGAGCAGCTGGGCCTGGCTGGAGCTGGAGGGCACCTGGCCGTTGAGCAGCCCCTGCTGGCAGTTGGCGGCTCCCATTAGCTGGCTGCCATTGACCAGGTAGTTGAAGCTCACCCCGTAGCTGCCGACCCCTTCAACCGAGCTGTAATCCAGCTCGTAACCGGTGTTGGGGACCATGAACACCGGAGATTGTTGATTGGCAGCCGCATTGACCAGCCCGCCGATCACTGCACCGGTGGCCAGTCCAGCGACACCCCAGGCTGCAGAGCTGGCCCCCCACCAGCCCCAGCGCCCGGCACCATCGAACCAACCGGTGTTCCAGGGGCGGTTGTTCCAATAGCCGCCATTGCTCCAGTTGCGGTTAAAGCCGTTGCCGTCGCGGTTGTAAAAGTTGTTGTCGACGTTGACGTTGCGGTTGAAGCGGTCGTTGTCGAAGCTGTCGTTGACGCGGTTGCCGTTGGTGTCAAAACGGTTCCCGGCATCATCCACTCGGGAGCTGGTTCCCCAGTTGCTGCGTGTGTTGGCGCCGAATGTCGGGTGAGATCCCTGATAGCCAGAGCGGAAGTCACTCGGGCTGCGGAAGCTCCCACCGCCGCGATAGCCACCTCCGAAACGGGGTGCGGCATGCAGCGTTTGCACACTGAGGCAGCCGACCAGGGCAGCAGTTATGGCGGCGGTCAGGTTGCGTTGCAGAGTCATCACAGCTGGACAGAGACGAGGGACAGGACAGAACAAGACGGGGGGACGCTGATCAGCCGCCGGTGACCTTGGCATGATGACCAGCGTCAGACCTTGGAGCGGCTCCGGACCGACGCTGTGCCAGTTGCCAGGCACCGACGGCGATACCGCCGCCAAGGGCCAGCACCAGCAGCTCGCGCAGCCAGCCCGGCAGGCGACCCGCCAGGCTTTCAGGTAACGGTGTGCCCTTGGGATCGGGGCCATAGGCCACCTGACAGGCCGCATTGAGCAGCTGGGCCTGGGCTGCTGTCGTCGGGACCTGGCCATCCAGCAGACCCTGCTGGCAGTTGGCGGCACCTTTGAGTGGCGGGCTGCCGGCGACGGCGTAGCTGAAGTCGGCACCGCTGGCGCCCACCGAATCAACCGAGCCGTAGTTGAGCTGGTAGTTGCTGTCTGGCACGTTGATCACCGGTGATTGCTGTTCGGCGGCGTCATTGACCAGGTCCGTGATCACGTCGCCGGTGGCCAGCGCTGCCAGTCCCCAGCCCAGTGACGAGCCGCCCCACCAGTTCCAGGTGTCAGGGCTCCAGTTGTACCAGCCATAGCCCCAGGGACGGCTGCCCCAGTAGCCGCCGCCGGACCAGTTGTCGTTCCAGCCGCCAACATTGCGGTTGTAGAAGTTGTCGTCGATGTTGACGTTGCGGTTGAAGCGGTCGTTGTCGAAGCTGCCGAATGAACGGTTGCCGCTCCAGCTGCCGTCGTTCATGCGCCTGAACTGATCCGGCGAGATGTTGTGGCCGGTCCAGGAGCTGCGGCTACCGCCTCCATAGAGCGGATGGCTGCCTTTGTAACCCTGATCGAGGGAGCGATCGGCAAGGCGATCAGCACCACCACCGCCGCCGCCGGCACGAAAACCGCCACCGCCGCCGCCGCCACCGCCGCCGCCGCGTGGCTCGATTGGGGCTGACTCCATCCGCGGTGCAGCGTCCACCCTGGGGGCACTGAAGCGGTAGGAGCCGCCCCCGCCACCGCCAAAGCCGCCACCGCCGCCGCCAAAGCTGCGGCCACTGAAGCCACCGCCGCCGCCACCGCCACGAAAACCGCCGCCACCGCCAAAGTCGCCGCCGCCGCCGCCCCCTCCGCGAAAGGCCAACGCCGGGGTGGTGCTGACAGCCAGCGACAACGCGAACAGCAGCGGCAACGAAGGTCGGCGGATTGGCATGGCAGCGTTTGGGGGTTGACCCTCGATAGCGAACTCGCTGCAGGTTGCTGCTGGTTTGCAACCAGCTGATGCAAAGGCCTGTAGGCCGGCCGCAGCTCGGTTCGGGTTCCACGCCAATCGGTTCCGGTCTGTTCACCATGGGGACGGCTGACCCCACCGATCGGTTCGGTTGGCCCGCATGGGTTCTGCGCTCCACTGCCCATACGGTTCCATCAGTTGAAAACACCGGGACAGGCGTTATGCATCCCACCGCCGAGCTGTTTACCGAAAAAGCCTGGGCCGCGATCGTGTCGGCGCAGCAGCTGGCCCAGCAACGACGCCAGCAACAGATGGAGAGCGAGCACCTGTTTGCTGCCCTGTTGGCTCAGCAGGGTCTGGCGGGACGCATTCTCGCCAAGGCTGGTGTCGATGTGGGTGCCCTGAGTCAGCGGGTCGATGCCTTCATCGCCGCCCAGCCGTCCCTGAGTGCACCGCCCGAGAACGTGTATCTGGGCAAGGGACTCAGCACCGTGCTCGATCAGGCCGATGCCCTCAAGGCCAGCTATGGCGACAGCTACATCGCGATCGAGCATCTGCTGTTGGCCCTGGCGATCGATGACCGCTGCGGCAAGCAGCTGCTGAGCCAGGCCGGCACCGATGCGGGCAAACTCAAGGACGCCGTCAACGCCGTGCGCGGCTCTCAGAAGGTGAGCGATCAGAACCCGGAAGGTACCTACGAATCATTGGAGAAGTACGGCCGTGATCTGACGGCCGCCGCCCGCGACGGCAAGCTCGATCCGGTGATCGGTCGTGACGAAGAGATTCGCCGCACGATCCAGATCCTCAGCCGCCGCACCAAGAACAACCCTGTGCTCATCGGCGAACCCGGTGTCGGCAAGACCGCCATCGTCGAGGGGCTGGCCCAGCGCATCGTCAATGGCGATGTGCCCCAGGCGTTGCAGAACCGTCAGCTCGTCTCGCTCGACATGGGTGCCCTGATCGCCGGCGCCAAGTACCGCGGTGAATTTGAAGAGCGGCTCAAGGCCGTGTTGAAGGAGGTCACCGCCTCCGAGGGCCAGATCGTGTTGTTCATCGACGAGATCCACACCGTGGTGGGTGCCGGTGCCACCGGCGGCGCCATGGATGCCAGCAACCTGCTCAAACCAATGCTGGCCCGCGGTGAACTGCGGTGCATCGGCGCCACCACCCTCGATGAGCACCGGCAGCACATTGAGAAAGACCCGGCGCTTGAGCGCCGCTTTCAGCAGGTGTTTGTCGACCAGCCCACGGTCGAAGACACCATTTCGATTCTGCGGGGGCTCAAGGAGCGCTACGAGGTGCACCACGGCGTGCGCATCGCCGACAATGCTCTTGTGGCCGCCGCTGTGTTGAGCAGCCGCTACATCGCCGATCGCTTCCTGCCCGACAAGGCGATTGACCTGGTCGACGAGTCGGCGGCTCGTCTCAAGATGGAGATCACCTCCAAACCCGAGGAGATTGACGAGCTCGATCGCCGCATTTTGCAGCTCGAGATGGAAAAGCTGTCGTTGGGTCGTGAATCGGATGCGGCCAGCCGCGACCGGCTCGAGCGGCTCGACAAGGAGCTGGCCGAGCTGCGTGAGCAGCAGAGCACGCTCAATGCCCAGTGGCAGGCCGAGAAGGGCGCCATCGATGAGGTCAGCGCGATCAAGGAAGAGATCGAGCAGGTGCAGCTGCAGGTCGAGCAGGCCAAACGCAGCTATGACCTCAACAAGGCCGCCGAGCTGGAGTACGGCACCCTGGCCGAGCTGCACAAAACGCTTGCCGCCAAGGAAGCCGAGCTCAGTGCCGCTGGCGCTCGCGGCGATGCCGGCAAGACCCTGTTGCGCGAGGAGGTCAGTGAGGACGACATCGCCGAGGTGATCGCCAAATGGACGGGCATCCCCGTGGCCAAGCTGGTCCAGAGCGAGATGGACAAACTGCTCCACCTTGAAGACGAGCTGCACACCCGTGTGATCGGCCAAGCCCAGGCGGTCACCGCTGTGGCCGATGCGATCCAGCGCTCGCGCGCGGGCCTGAGCGATCCCAACCGGCCGATTGCCAGTTTCCTGTTTCTGGGCCCCACCGGCGTCGGCAAGACCGAGCTGTCCAAAGCCCTGGCGTCGCAATTGTTTGACAGCGACGAGGCGATGGTGCGCATCGACATGTCCGAGTACATGGAAAAGCACGCCGTCAGTCGCCTGATCGGCGCCCCTCCGGGCTATGTCGGCTACGAGGAGGGCGGCCAGCTCACCGAAGCGGTGCGGCGCCGGCCCTATGCGGTGATCCTGTTCGACGAGGTCGAAAAGGCCCACCCCGATGTGTTCAACGTGATGCTGCAGATACTCGATGACGGCCGCGTCACCGATGGTCAGGGCCGCACGGTCGATTTCACCAACACGATCCTGATCCTGACCAGCAACATCGGCAGCAGTTCGATTCTTGATCTGGCCGGTGATCCGGCGCGCCATCTTGAGATGGAAGCGCGGGTCAATGAGGCCCTGCGGGCCCACTTCCGGCCCGAGTTTCTCAACCGGTTAGACGAGACGATCATCTTCCACAGCCTCAAACAGGAGGAGCTGCGGCAGATCGTCGAGCTGCAGGTGAAGCGTCTGACCCAGCGCCTCGATGACAAGAAGCTTGGCCTCGAGCTCAATGCTGAGGCCCTCGACTGGCTCGCCGGGGTCGGTTACGACCCTGTCTACGGTGCCCGGCCGCTGAAGCGGGCGATCCAGCGCGAGTTGGAAACCCCAATCGCCAAGGGCATCCTGGCGGGTCAGTTCACCGCTGGGCACACCATTGCTGTGGACGTGGAGCATGAGCGCTTGCGCTTCATGCAGCGCGAGCCCGCCAAGCTGCCGGTGCTGGTCTGAGTCGCGGCAGACCTCCCAGCGGGTCAACCCTTCTGGATCAGTTCCACGTCGCGAAGACCCCTGAAGTCAGCATCCATCGTGTACAGCTTGGCCTGATGTGCTCTGGCCGTCGCGAGGATGATGCTGTCAGCCATGGGCAAGTGCAGCCCATGGCTGAGCTGGGCAGCCGCGATGGCCAACGGGCTGTCGAGGTTCACGACCCGCCCGCGTTGCATCACGGCGGCAGCCTGAATGGCCTGGGCTTCGCTGTGTTCCCGCAGGACCCACTTGAAGACCTCAAGGATGCTGATGGCGGGCACCACCAAGTTGGCTTCTGGTTCGAGGACGCTGAGAAAGCGGTCAGCCTGGAGCCCGTCGGTGAACACTTCGATCCAGCCTGAGGAGTCCACAACAGCGGGCTGATGGATCACAACCGATCGTCCTCGCGTTCAAAGGTGTTGTCACCGCTCAGAAAGCCACGCAGAGCAGCAGGCGGTTGGCTGGGCACCAGTTCAATGCGACCGGGAAGGGCGATCACCTGAAGCTGTTGACCCGGGGACAGTCCGAACTGTTCGCGAACCCGCTTGGGAATGACGACCTGAAACTTTGGCGATACGGTTGTTACATCCATCGAAAAACCGTAGCACGGTATTGAGATCGATCTTGCGGGCGTGTCCTTCTCGTGACGCGTCTGCCCAGGTTTCAAGGACGTCCCCGCGTGGTTGCGAATGTGATCAGCTCTTCCCAGAGTGAGCTCAGCAGCGCAGAACAGGTTTGGCCACATCCTGTCGGCGATGGCTGCGCTGGTCCGCGCTGGTGGCGTTGGTGCTTGCTGTGGTGGTGTGCTGTTGGGCGCCCCCGGTGCTGGCAGCACCACAGGGCCAGGTGGCGCTCAACGGCCATCCGATCCTGACGCTGCGTTCGGCCGCCGGCGCCCAATCACCCCAGCGGCTGGCGAGCCACCTCTCGCGGGAGCTGACCCAGCTGGCGGATCAGCCCTCCTTCAACCCGGACGATCTGGGCACCCAGAGCGATCCGCCCTATGTGATGGTCGGGATCCGTGAGGGCAAGGGCAGCTTCAGGGCCCTGTTCGCCGTCGATGCGCGGGCCGCTGAGCTGGCGGGCATCAGCCAGCAACAACTGGCCGACGACTACGCCACATCCATCAGGGACGGCATTGAGCGCTACCGCATCCATCGCTCTCCGATCGCCTGGTTGCGCGGCACCGCCCTTGCCCTGTTGGTGTTGCTCGTTTACGGGCTGTTGGTGCGCCTGGTGCTCAGGCTCAATCACCGCCTGGCCCAATGGCTGCAGCGTCACGGTCGTGCCCGTCTGCCAGAACTGCGTCTGGGATCCAACCGCCTGGTGTCCCGGGCCTGGATGCTCAGCACCGTGCAGCTCTGCCGTGCTGGGGGGCTCTGGTTTGTTCTGGCGTTGCTGACCTATCTGCTGCTGCCGTTGCTGCTGGGCTTCTTTCCGCCGACCATGCTTGTGGCGGCGGGGTTGCGGGGCCAGATGGCGGCCGCAGCCCTGCAGTTGGGGACAACGGTGGTGGGGTTGATCCCCAACCTGCTGGCTCTGGCGTTGATCACGGCACTGACCGTGATCGTGTTGCGCCTCAGCCGTTGGGTGTTTGAAGCCCTGGAACAGCAGCAGCTGCAGTTCAGTTGGTTCTATCCGGAATGGGCCCGGCCAACCGCACGCATTGCCACGCTCTTGATCGTGGTCGCTGCCGTGGCCCTGGCCCTGCCCTACGTCCCCGGCTCCACCAGCCGCGCCTTCCAGGGGGCCGGCGTGTTTCTGGGGATTTTGGCGGCTCTGGGATCCAGCGCCATCGCCACCAATGTGCTGAGCGGCTTGATGCTGATCTACACCCGCGGCTTTCGCGAGGGCGATCGGGTCGACATCAACGGTGTGGTCGGCACAGTGCAGGAGCGGGCCCTGCTGGTGACCCGCATCCTCACCCCCCATCACGAGCTGGTGAGCATTCCCAATGCCACGGTGATCACATCAGCAGTGATCAACTACAGCCTGCCGGCGCGCGAGTTGCAGACCCCTGTGCTGCTCGAGGTGGCGCTGACCATCGGCTACGACGTGGCCTGGCGGCAGGTGCACCACCTGCTGCTTGCGGCGGCCGACACGGTGCCGGCGATCGCGCGCGATCCAGCGCCGTTTGTGTTGCAGACCGCGCTCAACAGTTCCGATGTGAGCTACGCCCTCAATGCTGCTCTGGCCGAAGGCCACGACCACCGTCAGGCACTGTCGGCCCTGATTGCTGCGGTGCAGGACAGCTTTGCCGCCGCTGATGTCGAGATTCTCTCGCCGCTGTACCAGGCCCACCGGGATGGCAATCCCAGGGTCATTCCCCGGCCAACAGCCCATTGATCCGCTGGGCCAGCTCCACATCCCAGGTCGAGAGGCCGCCCGCGTCATGGGTGGTCAGCTCGATCGTCACCCGGTTCCAGACGTTCGACCATTCGGGGTGATGGCCCATCGCCTCGGCGATCAGGGCCACCCGGGTCATGAAGCCGAAGGCTTCGTTGAAGTCGCCAAAACGCAGCTCGCGGTGCAGCTTGCCGTTGACCACGCTCCACTGGGGAAGGGCGCTGGCCAGTGCGTTGATCTGTTCCGCAGTCAGGGGGACAAAGGTCATGAGCCGATCAGCTGCAGGGCAATGCGCCGGCGGTGGGGCGCATCCCGATGCTCCCACAGGTACACCTCCTGCCAGGTGCCCAGCTGCAAGCGGCCGGCAGCGATCGGTAGGCTCAGGCTGACGCAGGTCAGGGCGGTGCGAATGTGAGCCGGCATGTCGTCGGGTCCCTCGTCGTCATGGCTGTAAGCGCGTCCCCGTGGCACCAGATCGCGCAGGTAGGCCTCGAGATCGGCCAGCACCCGCGGATCGGCGTTCTCGTTGATGGTTAACGAGCAGCTGGTGTGCAAAGCCAGTGCTACGCACAGGCCTTGTTGCAGGCCTGCAGCGGCGATCACCTGGTTGATGGGATCCCCCAGCCGGGTAAAACCGGGTCCGCCGGTGTCGACGGTCAGCACGTGGTTCAACTGGCGCAACATCTCGAGAGGGTGTGGTGCTCTGTTCCTACGATCAAGCCTCGCTTGTGCCAGGTCGTCGATGGACTCTCCAGCAGCAGTGACCTGTTTGCCTCGGTGGCGTCCGCTTGGCCTGGCCCTGGTGACCCTCGGGCTCGGTCTGGCCTGGTGCGATGGCCCGGCTGCCCATGCCCAGCGGGAGGTGCCCAAGATCGGCTCCATCTGTCCGATGGGATATGTCGACATGCTCAACGGCAAATGCA
>CAZJIF010000050.1:0-12704 GCA_964546045.1 uncultured Klebsiella sp.
CCTCGGCCATGGCGGCCACCTTGGCCTCGGCGTCGGGGCCGATGCAGCTGTCGGTTTTGGTCACGCCCTTGCCCAGCAGCTCGCCCAGGCGGGCGGCCACGGGGGTGAGGCGCATCGACTCATTGACCTGGCCCTTGGGACGGCCGAAGTGCGCCGACAGGATCACCTTTGCTCCCTTGCCGATCAGGTCATTGATCGTCGGCAGGGCGGCGCGGATGCGGGTGTCGTCGGTGATCGCACCGGCGTCGTTCAGTGGAACGTTGAAGTCGACCCGGACCAGCACGCGCTTGCCGCGCAGGTCATCAGCGCTGAGGCTGGCCAGGGATCGCTTCGCCATTGCGTTGGAGATCAGAAATGCCGGGCGAGCTTAGCGGTTCGGTCAAGCCCTGCTCTTGACCCGCAGTGTCAGCAGGGTCAGGTCGTCGAATTGTTCGCTTGAGCCGCGGTAGTCCTCGACCTCCCGCTTGATGGCCTGGAGCAGGGCATCGGCGCCCAGTCCCTGCGTGCTCAGTTGTCTGAACAACGTTTTGGTGCGCTCGATGGCAAAAGACTCGCCGGTGTTGTTGCGTGAATCGGGCAGGCCATCACTGAAAGCCAGCAAATAATCTCCGGGGTGTAGTCGGATCTGATTGGCTTTGAATTGTGCTTTCGGAAAGACGCCCACAGCTGGACCGCCCAGATTTAACGAGATCACCTCTCCTCTGTGAAACACCAGCGGCGTCTCATGGCCCGCAACGACATAGCTGAGGAGGTGCCGTTCTTGCAAAAAGGCGCCGACAAAAATGGTCGCAAACATACCGCTTTTGCCATGGGTTTCGGCCATGTAGCGGTTGGTTTCCGAGATTGCGCGACATAGAAAATGATCGGGATTGTTTACGGCTTGCTCGTGGCTGAATTGCTGACTCAGTTCCAGTCGCAGCAGTGAGCGGAACACCGACATGTACAGCGCGGACGGAATGCCCTTGTCGCACACGTCGGCGACAATGACGATCGTGACACCATTGATCTCCAGGGCGTCGTACCAGTCGGCGCCGATTTCATAGGCCGGATCAAAATTGGCGGCCAGTTCGATGGTATCGCTCTGGGGCAGGTGTTGAATCAAGAAGTCGTTCTGAATCAGCCGGGCTTGGTGGAGTTGGGCATCGGTGATGGCATGGCTCTCCTTCTCGGCCAGAAACTCTTGCAGTTGGCGAGAGGCTTGATTGATCGAGGCAAATAGACGGCCCACTTCGCCGCCTTCGGTGGGTAGCTTGGTCCCGAACTCACCGCGGCTGATGCGAGCCAGGGCTTCACCCGCCTGGTCCAAGGGCTTTGAAAGGGTGCGGCAGATGCGGCCGATTGCCAATGAACTCGCTGCCAGGGCGACCAGAGTCCCCAGCAACATCCAGCGGAACAGAAGATCCAGTGTCGCAAAGGCCGTCTGTTCGTCGACGGCCATGACGGAAATGCGGCGAGGTTGGAAGTGATGCAAGCGATTGAAAGCAACCAGATACCAGTTGCCATTCAGCTTCAGACGGCGGAAGCTGTTGCCTTCAGGTGCCCGCAAGGCCTCCCGTACCATGGGCGCCCATGCACTGTGGAGCACCCAGTTCGGATTGAGCCGGTTCCGCTCGTCTTTGTGCGGGGAATCATTGCGGCCCCACTGGATGATGAAGCCAGGTTGCTGCACCAGCAGCAGCGCATACCCACGTTGCCGATTGTTGTCCAGATCCATCATGGTCTGGCTCCTTTCACCAGACATTGTCAGCTGAAATAGTTGGTTGACGCCGCTGACAAGGGATAAGGAATTGATGCTGATGCAGCTGCTCAAGATGGCGTCAGGGGTTGTCCTTGACTGCTGACTTGAGCGGTACACCGGCACGCTGGTGGCGATGCACGGGGCATCGCTAGTGGTTGTGGTGATTGGCTCGGTTGCCGGCTGCCCTGCCCATGCCTTGGCATAGGCGCTGCCTGGATCAGCCTGCCGCCGGGATGCTTTCAGGGCTGAATGCCGAGGTTGTGGGCTGCCACTTTTGGCGATGGGGGTCCCATCAGGGCCGATCAGGATGAAGCTTTGACGTTTGTATTGGGCGTGACGCCGATCAAGAACCGCTTGGGCCAGCCGGGGCTCCAGCGCGCGAATGTCTGGCATCTCGGCGGTGAAGTTAAGACTCTCGATCTGCTGGTCCTGCCAGAGTCGCATCGCTTCGCTGGTCTCCTGGGCATCCCAGGTGAGGTCCTGTTTGACCTGGGCTTCCACCACCGATTTGGCGTGGTCCAGGGCGAGCAGGGATGTGATCAGGCTGACCGGTAACACCGACAGCCACACCCCGAGGCTCAATTTGCGGCGCAACGACCAGCGGCTCCAGACGTGCCACTGCAGCGCAGACCAGGCTGACCGTAACGGTGAGGTCTGGTTCTCAGCCTTCATGGGCTGGCGAGATGGTCACGATCTCTAGGGGCGATCGAAGCGGCCGTCCTTCCAGGACGCTAGACAGTGACTGCACCGGCCCTCCGGCCATGTTCGACACCATCCTCTTTCCCATTGACCGTAGCCGTCAGGCTGCTGAGACCGCCACCACAGCCTTGAAGTTGGCTCAGCAGCACAACAGTCTTCTGGTGTTGTTGTCGGTGGTCGAGCCCGGTGACGATGCCGCCGCCATCGCGCAGATGCTGAACACAGCCCGCGCCAGTTTCGAGCAGGCCGGCATCCGCTGTGATGTGATCGAGCGCGAGGGCAAGCCCGCCTTCGTCATTGGCGATGTCGCCGATGAGATCAATGCCGACGTGATCGTCATGGGTACCCGTGGCATCGCCCTGGAGAGCGACCAGCAGAGCACCGCGGCGCGGGTGATTCAGCTGGCGCCCTGCCCGGTGCTGGTGGTGCCCTGATGGGTGCCCCGCAGATTCAGTGGTATCCAGGCCACATCGCCAAGGCCGAAAAGGCTCTGCAGGCGGCCCTGGCCAAGGTGGATTTGGTGATTGAGGTGCGCGATGCGCGCATCCCCCTGTCGACGGGGCATCCGCGGCTGCAGCGCTGGATCAGTGGCAAGCAGCACCTGCTGGTGCTCAACCGTCGCGACATGGTTCCGCTGCAGGCCCAGCAGTCCTGGGATCAGTGGTTTCGCGCGGCCGAACAAACGATCTGGTGGTGTGACGCCAAGGCCGGCACCGGGGTCAAGCAGCTGCAGCAGGCCGCCATTCGCGCCGGTGAAGCGCTCAATGGCCGGCGCACGGCCCGAGGCATGAAGCCCCGGCCGGTGCGGGCGCTGATGCTGGGCTTTCCCAACGTGGGCAAGTCGGCGCTGATCAACCGCCTGGTGCGCCAGAAGGTGGTCGACAGCGCCCGCCGGGCCGGGGTCACCCGCAGCCTCCGCTGGGTGCGCCTGGGGCAGGAGCTCGACCTGCTGGATGCCCCGGGGGTGTTGCCCCCCCGTCTCGATGATCAGCAGGCGGCCCTGCGTCTGGCCCTGTGCGATGACATCGGCCAGGCCGCCTATGACAGCGAGGCGGTGGCCGTGGCGTTCGTGCAGCTGCTGGCGCGCTTGCAGATGGTGCCTGCGGCCGGGGTGCCGGCCGATCTGCTGTTGCAGCGCTATGGCATCCCCCTGGGCCAACTGCCCGCGGGCGATCCTGATGCCGAAACCTGGCTGCACGAAGCCGCCAGCCGCCACACCAGCGGCGATACCACCCGCATGGCCACGAAGCTGCTCGATGACTACCGCTGCGCCAGGCTGGGGGCGATCGCCCTCGAGCTGCCGACCACTCCGGCCGTGGAGGTCGGTTGATGGCTGGGTTCGGCGAGGGCGAGGGTGAGCTGCTGACGCTCAGCTACCCCAGGCCGCTGCCGATGCGCCTGGATCGCTGGCTGGTCAGCCAGCGCCCCGAGCAGAGCCGGGCCCGCATCCAGAAGTTCATCGATGCCGGTTACGTGCGGGTCAACGGCGTCACCGGTCGGGCCAAGACGCCCTTACGGCACAACGACACCGTCGAATTGTGGATGCCGCCGCCAGAACCCCTGGAGTACCTGTTGCCCCAGGCGATGCCCCTGGATGTGTTGTTTGAGGACGACCATTTGATCGTGCTCAACAAGCCCGCCGGACTGACCGTGCACCCGGCTCCGGGCAACAAGGATGGAACCCTGGTCAACGGCCTGCTGCACCATTGCCCGGACCTGCCCGGCATCGGCGGCGAGATGCGTCCCGGCATCGTCCACCGCCTCGATAAGGACACCACGGGCTGCATTGTCGTGGCCAAGAGCCAGCAGGCCCTGGTGCGGCTGCAGGTGCAGATTCAGAAGCGCATTGCCAGCCGCGAATACCTGGCCGTGGTGCATGGCCAGCCGGCGGCTGATTCCGGCACGATCATTGGCGCCATCGGTCGCCACCCGGTCGACCGCAAGAAATATGCCGTCGTCAGCGACGACAGCGGCCGCCACGCCTGCACCCACTGGCAGGTGGTGGAACGCCTGGGCGATTACGCCCTGCTGCGCTTCAAGCTCGACACGGGCCGCACGCACCAGATCCGCGTGCACTGCGCCCACATGACCCACCCGATCGTCGGCGATCCGGTGTATTCGCGCTGTCGAAACCTGCCCCTGGCTCTGCCCGGTCAAGCCCTGCATGCGGTGCAGCTGGGTCTTGACCATCCGATCACGGGCGAGCGCCTGGTCTGTCAGGCCCCCTTGCCGCCGGTGTTAAACAGACTGCTGGCTGTCCTGCGACGTCGCGCTGGGCTCCAGACTGCAGATCCCATCACTGAACCCTGTAGCCCATGAGCGCAGACGCTTTGCAGGCCTTCATCGCCGCCGTTGGTCAGGACCCCGCCCTGCAGCAGGCCATGGCCACGGCGGCTGCGGCCGATGTCGACGCGGTCGCCGAGCAGGCCCGAGAGGCAGGCTTTGACGTGGTCAGCCGCGACTTTGTCGACCACAACGGTGGGGCCCTCGTCGACTACGAGGACGAGGACTATTTCCTCAAGGCCTCCTGGTGGACGCTGGCCTGAGCCGGACTTGCGGCGCCACAACGGCTGCTTGGCTCAGGACTCAGGGTGATGCAGCGCCGCTACTTTCAGGTAGTAGCACGAACAGGCGGTAGCGATTGCGCTGGTGGTGCCAGGCGTAGTCGACATGGTCCACCGATTGCTGCACCAGAAAGAGCCCAAGACCGCCGATCGGCCGTTCGAGGATCGGCTCGGATTTGTCGATCTCACGCTTTTTGTCAAGTTGGGGATCAAAGGCCGGCCCGTTGTCTTCCAACTGAAGGATCAGCGCTGGCTTTCCCTGGAGCGTTCCACGAAAGAAGGTCAGCGACAGATGCACGGTTGGTTGTGTTTCGCTTGCCCCTCGTGTGGCATAGCGAATGACATTGGAGAGCAGCTCTTCTGTTGCAAGTCTGAGTTTGTAGAGAGCCGGACCTGCCTGTAACAGTCGTTGGCCCTCGTCGGCGACAAAATTCTGGATGTCGTCCCATGACGCCATCACAGCCTCCCGTTCCAGCGAGGCCAGTTGGGTCATGGGCTCGGGAGCCCCCATGGTGAGCTCCCTCTAATTCAGAAGGCTGACATCGGCCACAAGCATCATGGCGTCAGACAGGCCGGTTTTGGTGATGACTTCGGCAATCGATGTGTTAGCGCCGATGACGATAAGGCGCGATTCATAGGGCATTTTTTGTTTGGCAAACAGCAATGCACGCAGGCCGGCGCTGCTGAGAAATGCCACAGCACCCATGTCGATGCGCAATTCGAGCAATGAAGCGAGTTCGAGTTCAGCCAGCGCGTCCATCAGGCTTGGGGCTGTTTTGGTGTCGATCTCACCACTGAGGCTGATCAGGTGATAGCTCGTGTTGCTGATCGATTCAATCGTCAGACTCATGGCGTTTCAAATGTGCAAGAGGTAGGACGCTGCTGCGTTCACCGTCAGGGCCTTGGAATTGCCTGCAGGATCACGACTGAGCGTTCACCGACGAGTAGTCCTGATTCCACTTTAGGCTGATCTTTGAGAAACGGCTGTTGGTTGTCACCCGTGTTGAAACAGATGTGCCACGCATAACCCTCGGGTGCTGTCGGTAGTTCAAACCAGCTGGCGTGGTGAGCCATGTTGGTGGCGACATAGACGATGTCTACAGCAGGTTCACCGCTTGGGGGCTGGTGATCGCAGCTCATCATCCAGGCCAGTTGTCGCGATTCGCCAGACCAGTCGGGTTGCCAGGGAGTCGAGCCGTGGAAGCTGGAGCAGGGCAACAGACTGCTTGGTGGGCCGTCAAAACGGTTGACCCGCAGGGCGGGATGCTGATGCCTGAATGCGATCAGGGCTTTCACCACGCCCTGAAGCCCGGCATTGGCCTGCAGCAGGTTCCAGTCGACCCAGGTGAGCGGTGAGTCGATGCAATAGGCATTGTTGTTGCCGTGCTGGGAGCGACCGAATTCATCGCCCATTAGCAGCATCGGCGTGCCGCGGCTGGTCAACAGAATCGCGAACGCATTCAGCATCTGACGCCGACGCAATTGCTGAATACCTGGGTCATCACTCCAACCTTCGGCTCCACAGTTCCAGCTGTGGTTGTCGTCACCGCCGTCTCTGTTGCCTTCGCCATTGGCCTCGTTGTGCTTGCTGTTGTAGGAGACCAGATCGGCAAGTGTGAAGCCGTCATGGCAGGTGATGAAATTGACGGAAGTTGCGGGTGCGCGTCCGCTCATGCGGTAGAGATCAGGAGATCCCAGAACCCGCTGGGCGATCTGACCGACCAGGCCAGCATCCCCTTTGAGGTAGCGACGCACGCTGTCGCGATACAACCCATTCCATTCGGCCCAGCGTCCGAAGGCTGGGAAGGTACCCACCTGGTAAAGACCACCGGCATCCCAGGCCTCAGCAATCAGCTTGCAGGAGGACAGAATCGGATCAAAGGCCAGCGATTCGATCAAGGGTGGATTCGACAGGGGCGCGCCCCATGGATCCCGGCCCAGGATCGTGGCCAGATCAAAACGGAAGCCATCAATGTGATATTCGGCTGCCCAATAGCGCAGGCAGTCGAGCACCAGGGAGCGAACAATGGGATTGTTGCAATTGAGTGTGTTGCCGGTGCCGCTGAAATTGAAGTAGTACCCCTCAGGGGTCAGCATGTAATAGGTTTTGTTGTCGAGACCTTTGAAGCTGAGTGTGGGGCCATGCTCATTGCCCTCTGCAGTGTGGTTGAAGACAACATCCAGGATGACCTCAATGCCAGCCTTGTGAAATGATTTGACCAATTGTTTGAATTCATCCACCTGCATTCCGTTTTTGCCTGTCGCGGCATAGCCTGCTTTCGGTGCAAAGAAGCCGACTGTGCTGTAACCCCAGAAGTTGTAGAGGCGCTCACCGGTGTCAGGGTGTATCCGTGTATTTTCGAATTCGTCAAATTCAAAAATAGGCATCAATTCGATGGCGTTGATGCCTAGATCTTTGAGATAAGGAATTTTCTCAACCAGGCCTGCATAGGTGCCAGGGTGTGCCGCCTGGGAGCTTGGCGACTGCGTCATGGCCCGAACATGGGCTTCGTAGATGATCAGATCCTGCATTGGGATCTCCAGAGGCCGTTCCCCCTGCCAGTCGAAGTCATCAAGACTCACCCTGGCTCGGTAGGGGTAGATGCCCTGCCAGTCGGGATCCTCCCCCCAGCGATCACGTCCCGCGATCAGGCGTGCGTGGGGATCCATCAGGATCTTGCTGGCATCAAAACGATCACCCTTCTCTGGATTGAAGGGGCCGTCGATCCGAAATCCGTATTCCAGATCTTCAAAGTCAAGCCCGAAGACGACCATGCAGAACACGTCGCCGATCCTGTAGTGACCTGGAAAGGGAAGTTCGGCAAAGGGTTCAGCGGCACCCTGGCGAAACAGTACGAGTGTGCACTGCTCTCCAGCTGAGGTGTAGACCGAAAAGTTCAGGCCTCCCGGTACATGAGACACCCCGAAGGGCAAGGGTTTCCCAGGGCGTACCCGCTGCCCACAGATGTTGTCTGTAGGCAGGGAATCAATACGGTCCATCAGGTTGTGCCGGCAGCTGTTTGCAGCGAGTCAAGATCGGACAATACAATGAAAAAATCGTAGAAACCTGTCACTTTCATTGTGTCAGCGATGTCTTCTGCGAGCCCCACGAGCGCCAGATTAAAGCCAAGTGTTTCGACCCGTCGGTAGAGCAACAGCAGGGTTCGCAGTCCGGCGCTGGACATGAAAGGCACCTGCCTGAGGTCCAGGGCAATATTTGCGTCGTTGGCCAGTTCTGCAGCGAGATAGTCATTGAGCTGCGATGAGGTTTTTGAATCGACCTGCCCTTCGATATGAATGACCAACCAGTTATGGACGTAGCTTTTAGAGATCTGCATTGTTTGTGGTGGGTCGTCTTGGTGAAAGGGAGTGAAACGAACGTTTGAAACGCACTGCGACTTAATTGTTCTGGCCTATGGTGTGAAAATTGTTTGTTTGGGTTTCTTCGCAAGTGCTCTTCGCTTGCATGCGTTGAGCTGATATCACGAGACAGGGCTCAGCGTGACATTGACCTTGATGCGCTGCTTGGAGTCTGGAAGTCGAATAAACAGTTCATCGGCGTCGTAGTCGCTGTAGGCAGCCCCGTCAATGCTGCAGCTGCTGATTTTGATGCTGCCAGCTGGAAGCATGTCGGGCGAAACATGAAGAATTCGGTTTTTGAAACCGTTGGGCAGTGGTTTGAAGTGGAGTTCAAGAGGTCGCTTTTTAATCAATAGATCGATGTACACTGTTGCCAGGAAGCAGAGCTCTGTGGAGTGGTAAGCGCTCATTGAATGGCTGCCCTTGAAGCGTTCGGTTCCCAGGAGATAGGGAATGCCGTTGGCGAGCACATTGAAATACACGCCACCGTCGTTGTGGTCGAGGAAGAAAGCGTTGTAGAAGGCTGCTGATTCATCGGCGTATTTGCGGTAGGCAGTGTTCTCGGGTTGGTGTCCGTTGAGGATTAAATAGGCGAGAATTCCTTGTTCCTGCTGCCACCAGGCTTTGCGATCGTGCCAGGCATAGCGATGGAAGCGTTGGCCGGGCTTGAGAATGCGTTCCACGACGTCATACCAGCCGAAGCGCTGATTGTCATAGCCAACTGTCGGCATCAAGTTGGCAATTTTGTTGGCAAGATCAAGATAGGTCTGCTTTTGTTTAACTGCCTGGAAGCGCATCAGGTTCCAAGCAATTTTTAGGTTGTGACCGATCACAGAACGGTTCTGTTGCCAGCCCCATTCTTGGTCTTTAGACCAGTTGTCAAAAAACTTTTCTTGTACAAAGGGGCTTTCGTCGTAGTCGGGAAAGTGGTTGCAGATTGTGTCGAAGGTGTCTTCGAGCATCTCGGCATAGCGCGCCTCTTTGGTGGCCAGCCAGAGGTTGATCAGATAGGCGGGAGCATGATCGCCAACCGAATTCCAATTTTTTTTGGCTTTGTTGCGCCCAAGTGAGTCTTCGTGCGCACTTAATGTGACGGCATGAATATGAGAATAGTAGCCGCCTTTGTCATGATCCCTGAAATAGGCGTCAAACAGGTCAAGCGTTTTGTTGGCATCGTCAAGAATGCGTGGATCCCCGTTGAGCCGATAGGTTTGCGAGGGGCCCGCCAAGGCGTAGATCTGTTCATAGGCGGGAATGCAGTTGTAATCGTCGCTGAATTCTGAAACCAGTAGCTTCTGTTCCTGGCCAGTGGTGCTGACTTTGATGCCGTGATACCAGTAGATCATATCTGTATCGGTATCGACAAATCTCATTTTTTCCCGCAGGTAGTCAGTCCCCTTTTCGGCGGCGTCTAGGTATTCGTCTTTGCCGGTCAGCATGTAGGCTGACGCCATGCCATAGACCAGTCTTGAGATGGTATCGGTTTCCTGCAGATAATCCTGCTCTTGTTTGCCGCCAGTCAGGCTGATCAGCGTGCGGTAGTTTTTGTAGTCGATCGCCTGCTGGGGTGCTTGGAACTGCCATTTCAGGTAGGAGGTTCCAATCTGGTCGATTTGCCTCGTCCACCACCCCGGTTCGAGATAGCGATGATCCTGGTCGGCTTCGCCGGCAAACACAATGAAGTTGGCTTCGAAGCTGGTCGTTTCCTCTGGGAAGTAAGTGCCATACACAAAGATCATGCGACCCGGCGTCAGCAGCCGCTCTAGGTCGGAAGTGCGGTCCAGCCACCCTTCGCCCAGGTTCTGGGTCTGTTTCGCATAAGTATTCGCGGTCAGGCTGACTTCGTACGTGCGCTCGTCTGAGGTGCGTAGGGTGATGCGCCGATCGGCAGAGTTGAAATTAGAGACGTAACCGGAGATGAGATCTGAAAACGAGAAAGTGAATTGGTTGATCATCGTCGTGGTTCGAATCTTCGAATGAAGCGCTGCTGACTCAAGGGGCTCGCCGATCTCGTTGCTGAGACGACGTCAATGAGTCGCTCAGGCACGGCCATTCGAGTCCAGAACCCATTCTGGCTTGTCTGTTTAATCAGTGCCAGGCGCGTGTGCGTTCAGCTCAGCCCTGCGGTAGTCGCGGGCATGCCGCCACGAGGCTGCGGGTGATGGAGGTCTGAGGCGCGGCCAGCAGCTGCGCCCCGGGCCCCTGTTCGACGATGCGACCACCATCGAGCACGAGCACCCGGTGGCAGAAGCCACTGGCGACAGCCAGGTCGTGGGTGACAAACAACAGCCCGAGTCCGAACTGCTGCTGCAGCTGGCGCAGCAGGGACAGAATCTCGGCCTGAACCTCGGCGTCGAGCATGCTCACGCTCTCGTCGCAGAGCAGCAGCCTGGGCTCCAGGATCAGGGCGCGGGCGATCGCGACCCGTTGCTGCTGCCCCCCTGAGAGCTGGCGGGGGCGACGCCCCTCAAAGGCTTCGCCGGGGCTCAGGCCGACTGCCTCCAGCATCTCCCGGGCTCGCTGTCGGGCTGCGGCGGGGCTGGCGAGCCCGTGGATCAGCAGCGGATCGGCGATCGCTTCGCCCACCCGCATCTGCGGATTCAGGCAGGCCAGGGGGTCCTGAAACACCATCTGGATGCGCCGCCGCAATCGCCGCTCGGCGGCCCCACGGCTGGCCAGCAGGTCGTGGCCTTCGAGCTGCACCGTGCCGCCGCGCACCGGGGCCAGACCCATCAGCGCCCGGCAAAGGGTGCTTTTGCCGCAGCCCGAAGCCCCAACCAGGCCGATGGTTTCGCCGGCCTGCAGCTGCAGGCTGACGCCATCGACCGCCTTGAGCCAGCGCGGTTTCCAGGGCGCCCCCCCCAAACGATGCCAGCAGCGCAGGTTGTCGATTGCCAGCAGTTGCGGCGCGGCCTGGGGGGCGGCACTGCGGCCGGCTTCAAGCTCGCGGGCCCGGGCCACCAGCCGTTGCCCAAGGGCCGAGCGCGGCGCCAGCAGCAGCTCACGAGCCGGAGCCTGCTCCACCAGCTGCCCTTGATCGAGCACGGCAATGCGGTCGCACCAGCGGCCCGCCAGGGCCAGATTGTGGCTGATCAGCAGCAGGGCACTGCCGCTTTCACGGCACAGGTCGCTCAGTTCGGCCATCACCTGGGCGGCCACGGCCACATCCAGGCTGGTGGTGGGCTCATCGGCGATCACCAGCCTGGGGCTGAGCGCCATCGCCAGGGCGATCGCCAGGCGCTGGCGCATGCCGCCGCTGAATTCGTGCGGGTAGCTGCCGTAGCGCTCGGGGCCAATCCCCACCCTGGCCAGTAGCGCTGTGGCCCGTTGCCGCCGGATGCGGTCAGGCTGGTTGGGTTCGTGGGCCTGCAGGGTGTCGCGCAGGTGTTCGCCGATGGTCAGCAATGGATTGAGCCGGGTCATCGGGTCCTGAAACACCAGGCCCACCGCGGTGCCCCGCAGCCGTTGCAGGGCCGCCCCCTGCAGGGCGCGCGGGTCGACCCCGGTGAGTAGCAGGCTTCCCTGGCACTGGCTGCCGGGGGGCAGCAACTGCAACACCGCCCGGGCCACCGTGCTCTTGCCGCAGCCCGAGGGACCCACCAGGGCCAACCGCTCGCCTGGGCCGAGCTCCAGGGTCAGGCCTGCCAGGGTTGGGCTGGCCGCTTCCGGGTAGCGCACCACCAGGTCCCGCAGCAGCAGCACTGGTTCGGCGCCCATGGCCATCGGCGGATCCGCACAACAGTCCCATGCTGCGCCCTGCTGCATACGATGGGATGAATTGCAGGCCGGGATGCTCAGAGCGGTACCGGATAGTCCAGGCACGGCAGCGGTGGCTGAGCCGATTTCGGCCCAGCCTGCCGGTCCGCAGCCCCCTCGCCTGGTCATCAGTGCACCGGCTGACTACGGCATCCCCTTGCCCGACTGGCTGCAGCGCTGCATCGAGCACGTGCCCCCCGGTGCCGGTGAAAGCTGCCCCACGGACGCCGAGGCCCTGCTGGCCTCGGCGTTTGACTTTGCTTACCAGCTCCACGAGGGGCAGTACCGGGCCAGCGGGGAGCCCTACATCTGCCATCCGGTGGCGGTCGCCGATCTGTTGCGCGACATCGGGGCCAGTGCCGGCGTGATCGCTGCTGGGTTTCTGCACGACGTGGTCGAAGACACCGCCGTGACCCCCGAAGAGCTGGAGGGGCATTTTGGCGCCGAGGTGCGGGCGCTGGTCGAGGGGGTCACCAAGCTTGGCGGCATTCACTTCACCAACAAGACCGAAGCCCAGGCCGAGAACCTGCGCCGCATGTTTCTGGCCATGGCCAGCGACATTCGCGTGGTGCTGGTGAAGCTGGCCG
>CAZJIF010000051.1:0-12414 GCA_964546045.1 uncultured Klebsiella sp.
TCAGCCGCCTGCGGCCACGAGCCGACCGCCTTCGAGGTTGATGATCCGATCGGCAATGTCGAGCACTTTGTTGTCGTGGGTGACCATCACGATGGCCGACCGTTCCTGATCGGCCAGGCGGCGAAACAGGTCGACCGCGTCGCGACCCGACTCCCGGTCAAGGGCTGCAGTCGGCTCGTCGGCCAGCAGCAGTTTCGGTGAGGCTGCCAGGGCCCGGGCGATCGCCACCCGTTGCTTCTGGCCACCCGAGAGCTTGTCCGGGTAATAGGACGCCCGGTCGGAGAGGCCGACCTGGGCCAGCACCGCAGCCGCGCGCTGATCCATGGCGGCCCGGCCCTGCGCCAGCCAGTCGTCGTGCACTTCAAGGCCGAGCCGCACATTGGCCAGGGCGTCCAGATAGGGCAGCAGGTTGTGGGCCTGGAAGATGAAGCCGGCCTGGCGGCGCAACCGGGTCAGGGTGGGGCGCTGGGCCTGCAGCAATTCCTGGCCCAGGATGCGCAGGCTGCCGCTCTGGGCTGCCCGCAGACCGCCCAGCATCGTCAGCAGGGTCGTCTTGCCCGAACCTGAAGGGCCGGTGAGGATCACGATCTCACCGGCATGCACCGCCAGATTGATGTCGGTGAGCACCTGTTTGGCACTGCCCGCCTCCACAAAGGCGTGGTTGAGGTGCTCAACGGCGATCAGCGGCTGCGTCATCATCTGGGGCCCTCTCAGAAGATGTCGGCCGGATCGAGGCGGCGCAGCTTGCCGGTGGCCAGCCAGCCCGAGATGCCGCTCATCACCAGGGTGAACGCGAACACCAGCACGGCACGCTCTGCCGTCATCACCACCATCAGCGAGGTGGCTCGGGCCAGAAAGCCATAGAGCCCGAGCGACAGCAGCAGGCTGGGGGCAAAGGCAAGCAACGCCAGAATCAACGATTCCTGCACGATGATGTTGACCACGAAGCCATCGTCGTAGCCCATCGCTTTGAGCGTCGCATATTCGCTGAGGTGATCGCTCACATCCGAGTAGAGGATCTGGTAAACGATGATGCCGCCCACCACCAGGCCCACCAGGACGCCGAGACCAAAGATCACCCCAAATGAGGTGTTGCGCCGCCAGTAGTTCACCTCGACGGCCGATAGTTCGGCGATCGTATACACCTTGACCGAAGGATCGAGAAAACTCTCCAGGGTCGCTTTTACCCGTTGGGGATCGACACCGGGGTCCAGCTGAATCACGCCCATCTGGATGTCGTCGACGCTCTGGTTCGGGAAGATCGTCTTGAAGTTGGTGGCTGAGGTGATCAGGTTGATGTCGGCGGCAAAGGTGAGTCCCATCGTGAACAGCCCCACCACCCGGGTGCGGACGCCCTGCAGCTCGGTGTCGTAATAGCCGTTGTGCTCCACCATGGCGGTCACCGGGCCGGCATTGGCCTTGGAGCGGGTGTCAAACAGCAGGCCGTCGCCTCGTTGCAGCAGCTGCGGCTGGCTCTGCAGCACCGGGATGCGCAGGGCTGGATTTTCGGGGGCGATGCCAAACAGCAACGCCTGCTTCTGCTGGTGGGTGTTCTGGTTGAGCCATTCGCCCAGGCCCAGATACAGCGGTGCCACATTGCGCACCCCCTGCACCCCCAGGGCCTGGGTGAGGCGGGCCCTGGGAAAGCTGAGCTGCTCCCCCAGGTACAGGTACCGGCCGCTGACCATCACCAGCTCGCCGTTGAGTTGCTGGATCGGCCGTTTCTGACTGTCGTAGAGGCCTCCCGAAAGGCCCATCTGAAAGAACACCAGCACGTTGGCGAAGCTCACCCCGGCAATTGCCGCGGCGAGGCGCATCGGCTGGTGAATCGCCTGGCGCCAGGCCAGGGGTGTGCGCTGCAGCAGCTGCTTGACGCCCATCGGCTCAGGGTTGCGCGGGCCGGGTGGGACCCTGTTGGCGCTGCCGCTGCTGTTCGATCAGCAGCGCGCGCCGTTGCTGCTGCTGTTGACGCTGCTCGGCCGTGAGCGGATCAAACAGCACATTGACCTGCAGGTAGTTGATCAGGCTGGCGATGGCGCTGGCGTCCGGAGCCAGGCCGATCTTGACCTCAAAGACGCGGCGGTCGACGTTGTCGCCCGCCTGGCCGCTGAACACGGTCTGACGGCTCACCTGACGGGCGATCTCGACGACCTGACCCGCGATCGTCTTGCCGGCAAAGCCGTCGGCGGTGATCGTCACCCGCTGGCCCACGGCGATTCCGGGGCGGTCGCTCTGGTACACCTCGGCGATCACGCCCATGCGGCTGCTGTCGCCCATCTCGAGCAGGCCGTCGTCACCCACCTTGTCCCCCGGGTAGGCGTTGATCTTGAACACCGTGCCGCCGAACGGTGCGCGGACCGTCGCCTTGGCCAGTTCGGCCCGGTCGCGCTCCAGCGTTGCCCGTTTTTCGGCCAGTTCGGCGGCCAAGGTCTGGCGGTCCCCCTGAGCTTGCTCCAGGCTCGCCTGCGATGTGCTCAGCAGGGTGGCGCGGCGGTCGCGGGTTTCGGCGCTGGCGGCCCCCTGGGCAAACAGCTGGCTGTAGCGGCGCAGTTCGACCTCGGCCTGGGCCACTTCGGCCCGGTACTTGGCGATCACGCTGGTCTGGGCGGCGAGCTTGCGCTCGGCGACCCCCACCGCAGCCGATGCCTCGCGGGTGGTCTTCTCGAGGCTGACCGCGCTGTCGAGGATCGCCAGCGGCTGGCCCTTGGTCACGGTCTGCCCTTCCTGCACCAGGATCTGGCGCACGGCGTCGTTGCTGAGGGAGCTGGGAACCGACACCTTGACCACCCGATCGAGGGGTTCGACCCGTCCGATCGCGGCGACGCGGCGCGGCAGCAGGGCCTGCTGCTGGCGCTGCTGTTCGAGGCGGCTGCGCTGCTGCCCCGCCACCCAGACGGCCAGTAGGCCTCCGGCCACCAGTACCACCAGGGCGATCACCAAGGGGCGCCGCCGTCGGGGCGGCTGGATCGCTGTCATGGCACCAGGGACAACCGCCAGGCTAGGAAGATCTCCAGCGCCCAGCCAGCCGTGGTTGATGCTTTGCCGGCACCGCTGATCGAGGTCGAACGCCTCAGCAAGACCTACCGGGTGGCGTCCAAGCAGCCAGGCCTGGCTGGAACGCTGCGCCACTTTGTGCGTCGTCGCAGCCGCGAGGTCAGCGCCGTGCGCGAGCTGAGTTTTGCGATCGCACCGGGCGAGATGGTGGGCTTTCTCGGGGCGAACGGCGCCGGCAAGACCACCACCCTCAAGATGCTGTGCGGGCTGATCCATCCCAGCGGCGGCCGGGTGCGGGTGGCGGGTTTTGAACCCCGCCGCCGGCAGCGGGCCTTTCTGCAGCAGATCACCCTGGTGATGGGGCAGAAACAACAGCTCATCTGGGACCTGCCGCCCCTCGATTCGCTGCGGGTCAATGCAGCGGTTTACGGCCTGGGGGAGCGCGAGGCCGAGCGGCGCATCGCCGAGCTGGCCGAGATGCTCGAGCTGGGTGAGGAGCTCACCAGGCCCGTGCGCAAGCTGTCTCTCGGTCAGCGCATGAAGGCCGAGCTGCTCGCGGCGTTGCTGCACCGCCCGTCGGTGCTGTTTTTGGATGAGCCCACCCTGGGGCTCGACGTCAACGCCCAGGCCCGGGTGCGCGGTTTCCTGGCGGAGTACAACCGCCAGAGCGGCGCCACGGTGCTGTTGACCAGCCACTACATGGCTGACATCACGGCCCTGTGCCCGCGCGTGCTGTTGATCCACCAGGGCGCCCTGTTCCACGACGGGCCGCTCGAAGCCCTGGCGACCCGCCTGGCTCCCTGCCGCCAGGTGCGGCTTGAACTGGCCGAACCCCCTGCAGCCGAGGCGTTGCGCCCCTACGGCGAGCTTGAGGTTCTCGAGGGACGGGCGGCCACGCTGCTGGTGCCCCGGGACCGGTTGACGACGGTGGTGGCCGAGCTGCTGGCCCGCTTTGCGGTGCGCGATCTGGAGGTGAGTGATCCACCGATCGAGGAGCTGATCGGCGGCCTGTTCCGCGAGCCAGGGGGCTCGGCGGCGACCGGCGGCCGATAGCTTGCTTGCAGTCCCCCGTGTCAACAACGCTGATGGCCACCGAAGCTCGCTGGAACGGCGCCGTGATCGCCAGCGGTGACGACATCGTCACTGTGGAGGGCAATGCCTACTTTGCGCCGGAGGCCCTGGTGGAGGGTTGCTTTCAACCGTCGAGCCACCGCACCGTCTGCGGCTGGAAGGGCGAGGCCCACTACTACGACGTGGTTGTCGACGGTCAGGTGAATGCCAATGCAGCCTGGTTCTACCCCGATCCCAAGCCGGAGGCGGCCCGGATCAAGGGGCGCGTCGCCTTCTGGAAAGGGGTGAAGGTCGGCTGAATGCTGCGCGTCGCCCGGGCCCTGCTGGTCAGCCAGGTCGCGCTGATGAGCGAGTACCGGGCCGAGATCGCCCTGTGGGCTCTCTCGGGGCTGCTGCCGTTCATCATGCTGGCCTTGTGGCGCCAGGCGCCGGCCGGAGCGGCGCTGGGGCTGGGGCCCGAAGGCCTTGATCGCTATTTTCTGAGCGCCTTTCTGGTGCGTCAGTTCTCGGTCGTGTGGGTGGTCTTCGCCTTTGAAGAGGACGCCCTGCTGGGCCGGCTCTCACCCCATCTGCTGCAGCCCCTGCACCCGTTGTGGCGTTATGTGGCTGCCCATCTGGCCGAGCAGCTGACCCGGCTGCCGTTTGCAGCCGCGATCGCGGCCCTGTTCTTTGGCCTCAATCCGGGGGCCTTCTGGTGGCCGTCTCCCGGACGGTTGCTGCTGGCCTGGCTGGCCACCCTGCTGGCGTTTGCGATCGCATTTCTGCTGCAGAGCCTGATTGCCGCACTGTGCTTCTGGAGCGAAAAGGCCAGCGCCCTCGAGCGGCTGCTGTTCGTGCCGTTTTTGTTTCTGTCTGGGCTGTTGGCCCCCCTGGCGGCCTTCCCCCCCGGGGTGCGGGCCGCGGCCCAGTGGACGCCGTTCCCCTGGCTGATCAACTTTCCGGCTCGGTTGCTGGCGGGTCTACCGGTCGATGTGGCCGCGGGCCTGGCAGCCCAGCTGGCCTGGATCGCCCTGCTGTTGCCGGCGGCGCTGCTGCTCTGGCGTGCCGGCGTGCGCCGCTACACCGCCATGGGGGCCTGATGGGACGCGAGCTGCTGCGCTATGGCCTGACCCTGCGGCGCTTCTGGGGGACCGCCATCGCCGGTCAGTTCGAGTACCAGCTCAATCTGCTGATCGAGCTGCTGGCTGCCGTCGCCAACCTGGTCGGCAGCCTGTTCATCCTCTCGCTGTTCTTCGCTGCGTCGGCTGACCCAGCCAGAAGCTCCTCCCTGGGTGGCTGGAGCTGGCCCCAGGCGTTGGTGGTGCAGGGGGTCTACACCCTGCTCGACGGTGTGGCCACCACCTGGCTGCGCCCCAACCTGGGGGCAATCGTCACCCACGTGCGCGAGGGCACGCTCGATTTTGTGTTGCTCAAGCCGATCGACAGCCAGTTCTGGCTGTCGCTGCGCACCCTGTCGCCGGCGGGCCTCAGCGAGCTGGCGCTGGGTCTGGGGCTGATCGCCTGGGCCCTGCCCAGGGCCGGGGCCAGCCTCAGTCCTGCCGGTTTGGCCGTGGCCTTGCCGGTGTTGCTGGCGGGTGTGGTGACCCTGTATGCGCTCTGGTTTTTGTTGGCAACCACCAGCATCTGGTTCGTCAAAACCTGGAACGCCACCGAGGTGTTGCGGGCGGCCCTGACGGCTGGTCGCTTCCCGATCAGTGCCTATCCGCCGGCGCTGCGGCTGGTGTTCACCGTGGTCTTACCGGTGGCGTTTTTGACAACGGTGCCGGCCCAGGTGCTCCTCGGTCGGGCTCCCGGCCCTTTGGTGGCAGCAGCCCTCGTGGTGGCGGCGGTGAGTTTTGGCCTCAGCCGTGCCTTCTGGCGCTTTGCTTTGGGTCACTACACCTCTGCATCGAGCTGACGATGGCTGCTCTGCCCACCTTCGACGGGGCGTTCTTTGCGGCGCTGCTGGCGGCCCTGGCCTCACCCCTGGGGGCCCTGGCCTTTGTGCCGCTCTATGCCCTCTGGGTCACCCTGCTGCTTCCGGGGGTGTGGGCGTCCATGTTGGCCGGGGCGCTGTATGGAACCCTCTGGGGCAGCGTGCTGGTGTTTGTGGGCGCCTGCCTGGGGGCCGAGGCCGCGTTTCTGCTGGGCCGGCACTGGTTGCGCGGGTGGTCCCGCCGCCGCCTGGCCCAGGTCCCCAGGCTGGCGGCGGTGGAGCGGGCCGTGAGCCGCGAGGGCCTCAAGCTGGTGCTGCTGACGCGCCTGTCACCGGCGTTTCCGTTCAGCCTGCTCAACCTTGCCTACGGGCTGTCGGATGTCAGCCTGCGCGACTACACGATCGGGCTGATCGGCATCCTGCCGGGCACGATTCTGTTCTGCGGACTCGGGGCCCTGGCCGGTGATGTGGCGCGCTTTGGCAGCGTGCTTTCGGGCCAGGCCGATCCGGCCACCTGGGGGCTGCGCATCATCGGCATTGGCGCCACGATCGCTGTGGTCTGGATCGTGGGGCGTCAGGCCCAGAAGGCGCTCGAGGATGAGACATCAGCGCTGTGACGGCAGGTTCCAGTCCCGCAGCGCTGCGATCAGCACAAACCAGGCCAGGCGCAGCCGGGCCGCGGCCCCGGACCGTGCCGCCAGCTCCTGGTATTTGCTGCGACCGCAGTCGGTCTTGATCCAGCGGTAGGCAGCCGGTTCGGCCATCACGGTTCGCGTTGATCCTGGTGGGAATCATCCCGTGCGGCATCTGCTTGCCAAGATGAAGGCTCCTGTCGTTCGACGATCCCCATGGGACGCCACACCGCCGCTCTGACCGCGCTGCTTTCGGGCGTCGGTGGCTTGCTGCTGACGGCTGCCGGACAGCCGCCGGCTGCCCAGGCTGCTCCTTATTGCACAGGCCCCGGCGTGCCCGTGGGCTGCGTGGCCCGCCCGGCCGTGCGGGCCGCAACCCCCGGTGCAGGGGCCCCCGGCGTCGGCGTCACCCCTGGTGTCGGTGCGGGCGCCCCTGGTGTGGGTGTGCGTCCGGCTGCCGGCCCTGGCGTTGGCCCCAACGCCGGTGGTCCGGCCAACCGCCCCGGTCGCCGCTGAGCCTCAGGGATCCTGCAGCAGGGTCAGCAGGTCGGTCTCGCTGAGCACCGTCACCCCGAGGCTCTCGGCCTTGCTGAGCTTGCTGCCGGCCTCGCTGCCGGCCACCACATAGGTTGTTTTTTTGCTGACGCTGCCGCTGACCTTGCCGCCGGCGGCTTCGATCAAGGCCTGGGCCTGGCTGCGGCTCAGCGAGGGCAGGGTGCCGGTCAGCACGAACGTCAGCCCGGTCAGCCGGCTGTCCACTCCGCTGCTGGCCTGCTGGGCCGCAGCCCGTTCGGCCTCCGTGCAGCACAGCCCAAAGCCGACGGTGTGGAGCTGCTCGAGCAGCTGCTGGTTGGCCGGCGTGGCAAACCACTGCCGCAGGCTTTCGGCGATCTCGCCGCCGATGCCATGGATGGCCGTGATCAGCTCCGGGGTGTCGCCGGCGGCGGCCGCCAGCGCGCTGGCACTGGCAAAGGTCCGGGCCAGCGCCTTGGCATTGACCTCGCCCACATGGTGGATACCGAGGCCATAGAGCTGGCGGTGCCAGGGCTGCTGCTTGGAGGCCTCCAGCGCCGTCACCAGCTTGGCCGCCGAGGTGTCGCCCATGCGCTCGAGGCTGGCCAGCAGGGCCGGATCAAGTCGGTAGAGGTCGGCGATCCCATGCACCAGCCCCCGATCCACCAGCTGCTCGATCAGCTTGCTGCCCAGCCCATCGACATCGAGGGCTCCCTTGCTGACCCAGTGGCGCAGGGACCCGCGCAGGATCGCCGGGCAGCTGCTGTTGACGCAGCGGGTGGCGGCTTCGCCCGTTTCACGCACCAGCTCCGAGCCACATTCGGGACAACGGTCGGGCAGGTGCACGCGGTGGGCGCCGGCGGGCCGCAACTCGCTCAGCACCCGCACCACCTCGGGGATGATCTCGCCGGCCTTGCGCACCACGACCGTGTCACCTGTGTGCAGGTCGAGCTCGGCCAGGCGATCGGCGTTGTGCAGGGTGGCGCGGCTGACGGTGGTGCCGGCCAGGGGCACCGGTTCGAACTCGGCAACCGGGGTCACCACCCCCGTGCGTCCCACCTGGCAGGTCAGCCGCAGCAGCTTGCTGGGGGCTTCCTCGGCGGGGTACTTGAGGGCGATCGCCCAGCGCGGGGCCTTTTGGGTGAAGCCGGCATCGGCCTGCAGGCGCAGGTCATCGAGCTTCACCACCACCCCGTCGGTGGCGTAGGGCAGTTGGCGCCGGCCCGTGTCCCAGTGGCCAAAGAAGGCCTCCACCGCCGCCAGGTCGGGGCACAGCTGGGCGTTGGGGTTGACCCTGAACCCGGCCGCCGCCAGCCATTGCAGCGACTGCCATTGGCTGCGCGGCCTGGACGGGTCGGTGCCCGCAGCCTGCCAATCGTCGCTGAGGTGCAGGGTGTAGGCAAAGAAATCAAGGCGGCGGGCAGCCACCACCCGGGGGTCCAGTTGGCGCAAAGTACCGGCGCAGGCATTGCGAGGGTTGGCGAACAGGGCCTCACCGCGGGCGGCCCGCTCGGCATTGATCGCCGCAAAGGTGGCATCGGGAATCAGGGCCTCGCCGCGCACCTCCACCCAGGCGGGGGGGGCCTCCAGCTGCAGCCGCAGGGGCACGCTGGCGATCGTGCGCACGTTGGCGGTGATCTCCTCGCCCCGTTCGCCGTCGCCGCGGGTGGCGGCCCGCACCAGCACGCCGTGCTCGTAGCTCAGGGCCAGGGCATTGCCATCGATCTTGAGCTCGGCCACCAGGGGCAGGGCCGGCAGGGGCTCGCCGGCCTGGGGTTCGCGATCGAGCACCTTGAGCAGGCGCCCGTACCAGGCTTCGAGTTCCTCGAGCGAAAAGGCGTTGTCCAGGCTCAGCAGGCCGATGCGGTGGCTGACACTGACGAACCCATCAACCGGTGCACCCCCCACGCGCTGGGTCGGGCTGTCGGCTGCGATCAGCGCGGGATCGGCCTGCTCGAGCTCGAGCAGCTCTCTGTAGAGCTGGTCATAGACCGGATCCTCCATGAACGGAGCATCCAGCACGTAATAAGCGTGGGCGGCCCGATTGAGCAGCTGCCTGAGCTCGCCGGCGCGCTGGGCCAGGGCCGCAGTCATGGGTCGCTCAGGTGGTGGCCAGTTTGGTGATGCGATCGACCCGCCACTGCTCGTCGACCTTGACAAAGATGAAGTCGAGGGGCAGTTCGTCGTTGGCCTCGCTCTTGAGCTTGATCGTCAGCACGATCTGGCCGTCCTCGATGCGGGGGCGTCCCGATTTGAGGTTGCGGTAGCGGTTCAGCTGCAGGCTGGCCAGAAAGCGGATGAACTGGCTGCGGTTGACGTGGGAGCGGTAGTTCTTGGTGGTCAGCAGGTAGGCCCCATCCACCTGGCCGCTGGCCACCTGGTTGAAGAACTGCTTGATCAGCGGGTTGATGCCGCGGGCGCTGAGCACCAGCTTGACGGCGCTGATCGTCCAATAGAGGAGCAGGGCTCCGGCACCGGCCAGCAGGGCCTTGGTGCCGATCTCACGGGTCAGGGCCCAGTCCATGGACGCTCAGCATGTCGAAGGGCCCATGAGTCTGACCGAAAGCGGGCCACAATGAGCCCGGCGCCCCAGCGACCTTGCCGATTGAACCCCTGCTGCCCCTGTTTCACCGCCTGAACCGGGAGCATTTTCAAGGCAGCCTGGCCCCCGGCGGGCAGTCCCTGGTCAGCCTGCGCTGGAGCGATGGCCGCATGACCCGCACGGCTGGCCTCTACCGCTATGGCCCCGATCTCTGTGAGATCGTGCTGTCGCGGCCATTGCTCGAGCCCCTGCCACGGCAGGCCCTGCTCAGCACCCTCTGCCACGAGATGATTCACGCCTGGGTCGACCGGGTGCTGCGGGTGCGTGAAGGCCACGGTCCCCGGTTCCGGGCCTGCATGGCGGCGATCAACGCCTCCCAATCGGCGTTTGAGGTGCGCATTCGCCACAGCTATCCCCTGCCCGGTGCTGCAGCGGGGGGCCGCCAGCCACGCTGGTTGGCCCGTTGCCTGCGCTGCGGCGTCAGCCGGCCCTACCGCCGTCGTGTGCAGGGGCTGGCCTGTCGCCCTTGCTGTGAGGCGTTGCATGGTGGTCGCTGGCACGCCAGCTGCCTGCTGACGTTTGAGCCGGCCGATAACCTCGCGTCATGACACCAGGTCCGTTCGACGTTTTTCTGTGGACCCTGCAGTTCGCAGGGGTGGCGATCGCCTTGCTGGGACTCGGGCTCGAGCGATGGCCCGGGGTGCGTCGCCGCTAGCCTGCAGCGATGGCGCGCTGGGATGACGACAAGTTGGAGCAACGGCTCGACCGTTGGGTCGAGACCGGGCGTCAGTTGGTGGATGGGGTAGCCGGCGCCCGACCCGGTTCGCGCTCTCCAGGACGGGGTCAGGGCCGTCGCCCGGGGTCGCGGCTCAACCCTTCCGAGCTGGGACGCTGGGTGGAAGGCAAGCTTGAGTGGTTGCTGGATGACGATGGAGAGGAGGACTGGCGTGAGCCCTGGCAGTCCCCGTCCCCCACGGCGCGCCAGACGAGTCCAGGCCCATCCGCTGCCATGACCGGCGGCCGTCGGCGGCCACTCGAGGCGATCTCACGGCGGGGCCGCACGCTCAACAGTTCGGCCGATGAACCAGCGCCGCCATCCGACTGGCCTGACGACGACGCCTTCAGCGTCAACCGCTGGCAACGGCAGTCGGGCCCGGCTCCCGACGCGACGCCCACCGTTGGCGGCCGTCCGCTGCCCCGTTCCACCCGGGGGCGGCTCAGGCGCTGATCCGAAAGGGACAGCCGCGGCGCGCCAGCTCGTTGTTGACCGCCCTGCGCAAGGGACGGGGCACGTCTTCGGCCATTTCACTGGCGGTGGTGCTGATCGCCGGTGCCCCCCGGTCCAGGTCGGCGAGTAGGTCAGCCCAGAGCGAGATCTGCCTGTTGTTGCGCCGGCCCGGGGGATGGTTGCTGCCGTGATGGGGTGCCATGGCACTGCTGCAGGTGAACCCAGCATGCCCGGAACACAGACGACGTCAATCTGTCAACCTATTTTGGCTGTCGGGCGGGGGTGTTGTTGCAATCCGTAAAACTGGGCGCCACTGCTGTCGGCGCCTGCGCTGGCGGGTCCCAGCCAGGTCTCCAGGGCTGGTGAAAACACCTCGCGGATCACCGTCAGTGGTTGACCGCCCCGAAAGAACCGGTAATGGCGGCTCCAGAAGGGGCCTTCATGGCCAAACCGCTCGGCCAGCCAGCTCGCTTCCACCTGGGCCAGACCGTCCACTTCGCGGAACAGCTCGGCCCGGTTGCCGGTCAGGCTGCGCCAGATCGGTTGCTCACGCTGCTGCAGGTGCGTGTCAGCCTGGTGCTGATTCCACCAGCTTTCGGCCCAGGCCAGGGTCTGATCGCCACACCGCAACCAGACCTGCCGTCGCAGCAGCGGTGCCTGCAGGGCATGGATTTCGACCGGGGCCCCCGGGCCAGGGTCAGGATCGGCAGCCATGGCAATCAGGTCCACCTCGACCGGTGCACCGCTGAGCAGCTCCAGGTGGCGCGTGGGGCTGCCATCGCCCAGCAGCAGCACCCGCCAGGGGCCATGCAGCACCCGACCTGCACTGCCGCTGGCCACGGTCTGGAACGGGGCCTGCCACAACAGCTGCGGTGACGCCTGCAGTGCGGTCAGTGGACCCCCCATAGCAGTGCACGATTGGCTGCACCCTAGGGGGTCTGGCTCAGAGACCGCTGCCGACGCTGAGCCGGCGCACCTGGCCGCCGCGCTCGACCACGGCCCCGTCGCCGGCGACGGACCGCAGCCGCCAGCCACTGCCGCTGATCAGGTCACCGACCGCGGCGCTGCTGGAGCTGCCGCCGATCTGGAAGATCGCCGAGCTGCCGCCGCCCTGGCTCTGCACCACACCCACCAGCTGGGGGACCCCCTCGGCTGCCGCTGGCGCTGCTGTTGCCGGTGCTGGATTGCCGATTGCCCCGCTGAAGGGCACTTTCAGCACCGCCGCCGTCGGTGACCCACCCGCTGGCAGCTGGGCCAGCTCCTCCATCCAGGGTTCACCGGGCGGTGGCGGTGGCAGGTCGCTGCTGGCGCTGTCGCTGCTGCCGGCAGCAGCGGCCGTTGGGGCCCCCGGCCCCAGGCTGCGCAGTCGCTCCAGCAGCACCAGATTGCGTTCCTGGCGCAGCACCTGTTGCTGCTGGTTCCAAAGGCCCCAGGCCACGGCCATCACCAGGGCGCTCGTCAGACCGGCAGCGGCCGCAATGATCGGCAGCAGGGCCGGGGGTCGACGCGCTTCCGTTGC
>CAZJIF010000052.1:0-12343 GCA_964546045.1 uncultured Klebsiella sp.
TGCTGGGCGATCATGCCCTGTTCAGGGTTCGTTCAACAGCGCTGCCATGCCCGCCGCCCCCCGCACCGGTGCTGAGATCCGCGCCGCGTTTCTCGCGTTCTACGAGCAGCGGGGTCACACACCGATGGCCAGCGCTTCGCTGGTGCCCGACGACCCCACGGTGCTGCTGACGATCGCCGGCATGCTGCCGTTCAAGCCGGTGTTTCTGGGTCAGCAGCAGCGGCCGGCGCCCCGGGCCACCAGCAGCCAGAAGTGCATCCGCACCAACGACATCGAGAACGTGGGCCGCACCGCCCGGCACCACACGTTTTTCGAGATGCTGGGCAACTTCTCGTTCGGCGATTACTTCAAGGAGCAGGCGATCGCGTGGGCCTGGGAACTGAGCACAGAGGTCTTCGGTCTCTCGCCAGCCAACCTGGTGGTCAGCGTCTTTCGAGAAGACGATGAAGCCGAAGCGATCTGGCGCGATGGGGTCGGGGTCAATCCAAAACGGATCATCCGCATGGATGAGGCCGACAACTTCTGGGCTTCGGGTCCCACCGGCCCTTGCGGCCCCTGTTCGGAGATCTATTACGACTTCAAGCCCGAGCTTGGTGATGACGGCATTGATCTGGAGGACGACAGCCGCTTCATCGAGTTCTACAACCTGGTGTTCATGCAGTACAACCGCGATGCCCAGGGCGAACTCACACCGCTGGCGGCCCGCTGCATCGACACCGGCATGGGCCTTGAACGGATGGCCCAGATCTTGCAGGGCGTCCCGAACAATTACGAAACAGACCTGATCTACCCGCTGATCGAGACGGCGGCCAGGCTTGCAGGACTCGACTACCGCACACTCGACGTCAAGGGCCAGACGTCGCTCAAGGTGATCGGCGACCACAGCCGTGCCATTACCCAGCTGATCTGCGACGGGGTGACAGCCAGCAATTTGGGTCGCGGTTACATCCTGCGGCGGCTGTTGCGCCGCGTTGTGCGCCATGGACGACTCCTCGGCATCGACAAGCCGTTTTTGATGGCAATGGGCGAGGCTGCGATTGCCCTGATGCACAACGCCTATCCCCAGCTCGACGAGCGTCGGGCAGTGATCCTGGCTGAGCTGCAGCGTGAGGAAGCTCGCTTTCTCGAAACACTCGAGCGCGGCGAGAAGCTGCTGGCCGACGTGCTGGCGGCCAAACCCAGGCAGATCACCGGTGCGCAGGCGTTTGAGCTCTATGACACCTACGGCTTTCCGCTCGAGCTCACCGAAGAGATCGCCGAGGAGCACGGGCTCACGGTCGATCTGGCGGGTTTTGAGGCTGCCATGGAGGGCCAGCGGCAGCGGGCCAAGGCGGCGGCGGTCAGCATCGATTTGACGCTCCAGGAAGCGATCGATCAAGTCGCAGCTGCGGCCGCGGCCACGGCGTTCAAGGGCTACGAACAGCTCGAGCACCCCTGCTGTGTGATGGCGTTGGTGGTCAACGGCGATCCGGCCGAGCGGGCCGTCGCCGGCGACGCCGTGCAGCTCGTGCTCGACACCACCCCGTTCTATGGCGAAGGCGGCGGTCAGGTGGGCGATCGGGGCGTGCTGCTTGGCGGGGACGACCAGGCCGGCGTCGATGCCGGTGTGATCGTGAGCATCGACGGCGTCAATCGCAACCGCAGCGTGTTCGTGCACAGCGGTCGGGTGGAGCGTGGCCAGATCGCCGTCGGTGACCTTCTGAGCGCCCGGGTCGATCAGGCCTGCCGTCGCCGCGCCCAGGCCAACCACACGGCGACCCATCTGCTGCAGGCAGCGCTCAAGCAGGTGGTGGACCCCGGCATCGGCCAGGCGGGTTCATTGGTCGATTTTGATCGCCTGCGGTTTGACTTTCATTGCCCCCGCGCTGTCACGGCGGCCGAGCTCGAGCAGATCGAGGCCCTGATCAACGGCTGGATCGCCGAAGCCCACACCCTGCAGGTGCAGGAGATGGCCATCGAGCAGGCCAAGGCGGCCGGTGCCGTTGCCATGTTTGGCGAAAAGTACGCCGATGTGGTGCGTGTCGTCGACGTGCCCGGTGTCTCGATGGAGCTGTGCGGCGGCACCCACGTGGCCAACACCGCCGAGATCGGCCTGTTCAAGATCGTCGGCGAAAGCGGTGTGGCCGCCGGCATCCGCCGCATCGAGGCCGTCGCCGGCCCGGCGGTGCTGCCCTACCTGAACGCGCGCGATGCGGTGGTCCGGCAACTGGGCGAGCGCTTCAAGGCCCAGCCCGGGGAGATCATCGAGCGCGTCGCCGCTCTGCAGGACGAGCTCAAAGCCGCCGTCAAAGCGCTGGCGGTGGCCCGTGAGGAACTGGCCACCGCCAAGGCGGCGGCCCTGGTTGCCCAGGCCGAGCCGATCGGCTCGGCGGCGGCCGGCATGCCCTTTCAGCTGCTGGTGGCCCGGCTTGACGGGGTCGATGGCGCCGGTCTGCAGAGCGCGGCCCAGGGCCTGGCTGACCAACTCGGTGAGGGGGCTGCGGTGGTGTTGGGGGGCCTGCCCGACCCGTCCGACCTGGCCAAGGTGATGTTGGTGGCGGCGTTTGGCAAGGCGGTGGTTGCTGCCGGTCCCAAGGCAGGTGCCTTCATCGGCAGCATTGCCAAGCTCTGCGGCGGCGGCGGCGGCGGCCGGCCCAACCTGGCCCAGGCGGGCGGGCGCGACGGTGCTGCCCTGGACGGGGCCCTGCAGCAGGCGCGCACCCAGCTGGGCGAGGCGCTGGCTTGAGCGGCCAAGCTGGAAGCCCTGTCCGCAGGTTCCAGCCATGGCCCGATTCGGTCTGTTGTGCGCCGCCGCGCTGGCCCTGGTCCAACCGGTCAGTGCCGCCCAGGTGCAGCTCCAACTGAGCTGCTCGGGGGCCGTGCTCGAGGCCCGCGGCAGCGCCACACTCAGGCGCACGATCGACAGATTGCGCGTCGAGCTGCGGCTCGAGGCCGACGCCAGCAGCGCCAGCGCCGCGCTGCAACAGCTGCAGCAGCGGCTCGAGGCCGTGCGTCGCAGCCTGCAGTCCCTGCAGATCCAGGAGCTGCGCGTCACTTCGCCCAGCGTCTGGCAGCGTGCTGTGGCTCCGGGCAGTCCAGCGCAGTTTGATGCGAACGCACAGGTGAGCGGCAAGCTCGCTCCGGCGCAGCTGCAACGCCTGATCAGCGAGGTGGGTGGCCTGCCCGGGGTGCGTCTGGCGCCGGTGGAGGCCCAGGCCGATGCCAGCGGTGATGCCGCCGCCAACCGCCAGCTGATGCAGGCGGCTTATCGCGATGCCCTGCAACAGGCCCAGATGCTGGCGGCCGCCCTGGGCCTCAGGACTTTGCGGCCGCTGCAGGCCCAGGCCGACGGCGGGGTGCGGCCTGGACCGATGTTGGCGATGGCTCGGGGGCTGCCGGCGCCGGCAGCGTTTGACCCGCGCGAGTTGAGTGAACCCACCGATCAGCTCAGCCTTGCGGTCACCTTTTGCGCCACACGCTGAGCAACGCAGCCTGGCTCAGGCCAGCTCGACCCTGTTGCGGCCGCCGTTCTTGGCGGCGTACAGGGCCTCGTCAGCCCGAGACTGGGTGGCCTCGCCCGCTTCGCCGGGCCGGTGGCGAGCCCCTCCGACCGAGATCGTCACCTGCAGCAGCTCATCGCTGCCATCGAGCTGGACCTGCCGTTGTTCGACCGCCTGACGCAGCCGCTCGCCCACCGCAGCTGCCTGGGTGCTGTTGGGCAGCTGGGTCGCCAGCACCAGGATCTCCTCGCCGCCGACGCGCACCACGTGATCGCCGGGTCGGATGGCCGAGGCCAGCGCCTGGCCCACCGCCACCAGCACCTGGTCGCCAGCGGCGTGGCCCCAGGTGTCGTTGAAGCGCTTGAAATGGTCGATGTCGACCATGAAGAAGTGGAGACCCCCGTCGTCTTGCCGCTGGGTTTCAAGCAGGGCCGGCAGGTGCTGGCTGAGCCAGGTCCGGTTCTTGAGGCCGGTCAGCTGATCGAAGTAGGCCTTCTGCTCAAACGCACGGGCGACGCTCTCGCTGTTGAGTGCCTGGAGGTTCGAGCTGTAGAGCCGGCCGCAGACCGTGTGCAGCATGCGCACGGCGAACCGGTGCGAGCGGTTGGCCAGCTCCAGCAGGGTTTCTCGTTCGAGCTCCAGCAGCCGGGAGGCTTCGGTGGCGATCACCCAGGCCGAGGTGGGACTGCCGGTCAGGGCCGAGACTTCGCCGACCAGCTCACCGACGGCCACGCTGCCCACCTCGGGGCCGTCATCGGGTTGCAGCAGCACCGACAGGCTGCCTTCGAGCAGGATTGCGGCGGCGCTGTTGGCGGTGTTACCCGCGAGCACCACGCCGCCGGCGTCAACCTGCCGCAGCCGACAACGCTGCAGGAGTGGTTCGAGTGCAGGCACCTCGGCGCTGTCGAGCAGGCCGAGGCGAACAGCCTCGCTGCCCGTGAAAGGAACCTCTGGCATCGGTTGGCATGCACCGCTCCGCCATCCCATCCTGGGTGAAGATGCACCGCGTGTAATGGTCGTCACCCACCGTTTGCCTGCCAGAGGCTTGGGAGCCCTGGTTGGCTTGGCGTTGCTGGCGGTGCCTCTGGCAGCCGCCGCCCAACCCAACCTGCGCAACACCTTTCCAGGGCGACGCATCGGTGGCGGAACCAGGGGTGAATGCAGCGCCCGGCTGCTGGCCCATCTGGTGCCGGCCAGCAGCGTGTTCGCCCCCGGCGGCGGCGCCACGATCGGCCTGCTCGAAGGACCCACCGCCCAACCCCGGCCCCTGCAGCTGAGCTTCAGACCGCTCAACACCGCCGGCACCGCTGCTGGGGCCCAGGGCCAGATCAGCACCCGCGACCTGCCGGCCGCGCCCGCGGGCGTGGTGCTGCTGACGATTCCGCCCGTTAAGACGGCCACGATCTGGGAGTCGGGCTACCGCTGCGAGGAGGGCAAGGCCACGGCTGACAGCCTTGATTTTGTGCAGAGCGCCTCGCCGCCGGCGGTCAGTCTGCTGGTGAGCGATCCCCAGGGCGACGACAAGACCGTGGCGGCGACGCTCAGGCAGCTGCGCAGCCAGTGCGGCAAAACCGTTGCAACCGCCAGCGTTGCCCAGAGCTTCGGCCTGGCGGATGCGATCACACCGGAGTGGCCGCAGCAGTTGCCGGTGCGATGCCCCTGAGTTCCCAGATCTGCAGCGGTTCGTTGCGTCCCTTGACCTGAAGGCTGCCCCAGTCGTCCCACAGCAGGCGCTGGCACCAGGCCTGCTCGTCGGCACTGGCGTCCTGCAGCAGCAGCTCGCGGGTTGCGCTCGAAACCAGCACCCGGCACAGGTTGTCGTGGCGGTGCTTCTCGATGCTTTCGAGCCGCGAGGCGCAGTTGACCGTGTCGCCAATCACGGCGTACTCGAGCCGTTCGCTGCTGCCCATCGAACCGGCCAGCACCGGCCCCGAATGCATGCCGATGCGCAGGGCCATGGTGGGGGCCCCCTCGGCGCTCAGCTCCCTGTTGAGCTGCTCCATGCCCTCCTGGATCTCGAGCGCCGTGCGCAGGGCTTGGCGGGCATCGGCCGGGGGGCTGTCCCCCACCGGTGCGCCGAACACCGCCAGAAAGCCGTCTCCGGTGAATTTGTTGACCATGCCGCCATGGCGGCTGATCGCCGGCACGCAGTGGGCCATGCCGCGGTTGAGCCAGTTGAGCAGTTCTGCCGGGGCCAGTCCCTCCGAAACGGTGGTGAAGTTGCGCGTGTCCGAGAACAGCACCGTCACCGGCAGCTGGCGGCCTTCAAAGCGACCGTCACTGAGCAGGCTCTCGCGCTGGTTCCAGAGCTGGTTGGCCACCGCCGGTGAGGTGGTCTGGCCCAGCAGGCGTTGGATCTGCTGGCGTTGTTGCTGTGCCAGGGCACCGCGGCGCAGCAGGCCGGTGCCGCCGAACAGCAGCAGCGCTGCCACCGGTTCACTGAGCTCGAGCCACACCTGCGCCTGCAGCAACAAGCCGATCGCGGCGCACAACCAGCCTGCAATCAACAGCGTCAGCAGCAGCAGGCCGCGGCGCATCGGCGAGCTGCGCTCGGCCACCAGGGCCCCCAGCAGCGCCGCCAACAGCACGATGGCGTTGGTCAAGGTGACACTGGCGCTCCAGACCGGCACGCGGTTGCTCTGGCGCAGGGCCACCAGACGGTTGGCGTGCACTTCGACGCCGGGCATCAGCATCGGGGCGGCCCCGGCCCGAAAGCGGGTGTGCGGCACTTCAAACAGATCGCGCAACGACGCGGCGGTACTGCCGATCAGGGCGGTGCTGCCGCGCAGGTCGGCCTTGGGCACCTGGCCGTTCAACAGCTGTTGCAGGGTCCATTGCCTGTAGCTGCCGGGCTGCTGAAACAGCAGCATCTGCTGGTAGCCGGCCGTGTCGATGCCGTAGTACCCCCCCGAGTCGGGACCAAGCCATTGAATCGGCGGCTGGCCCCGCTCGATCTGCCGGCGCAGGCTGTTGTGGCCGCGCTCGACCTCGAGCAGGCGCATCGGCAGCGTTACAACCGTCTCGTCCTGACCACCGACATGCACCAGATCGCGCCGCACCACGCCGTCGCGATCGATCACCAGGTCGTTGTAGGCCCGTTGACCGGTGGGTGTGCCCGGGATCGGCTCGATCGCTTCGGCCACATTGAAGATCGAGACCAGCCGCGGGTTGGTGCGCACGGCATCGCGCAGGCACTGCTGCTGGGGCCCGACGCCTTTGTCGCGGTACAGGTCCAGGCCGATGGCGCGCACTCCGCCAGCGTCGAGGCGACCGATCGCGCGGCACAGCAGGCTGTCGTCGATCGGCCAGCCATAGGTCTTGATGTCCCCTTCGCTGATGCCGATGATCACGACCGGCTGCTGGCGCCCGGAACCCGCCGGACGCAGGTTGGTGATCAGGTCGTAGACGAGCAGGTTGACGGCTTCGGCCAACTGGCTGCGCTCGAGCCCCCACAGCAGCAGGGCGGCAATGCCATACGTCGCCAGGATTCTGGCCGCCGCGGCCGAGCGTTTGCGCGAGATCACAGCAGGCAGCCGCGGTGACGGGATTCCCAGCCTGGCTGGGGTGGGCCTGCGCGGCAACGGCCCATTGGATTGACAAGCCTGGGCGGCAGCTTCAGCATCCAGGCCATGGCCCAACCCATGATCATTGCCACCCACAGCTACCGGGGTGGCACCGGCAAGTCGAACGTCACCGCCAACCTGGCGCTGGAGCTGGCGCGCAGCGGCCACCGGGTCGGGGTGGTCGACACCGACCTGCCGTCGCCGGGGGTGCACATCCTGTTCGGGCAGGATCAGCCGGCCACCACTGTCAACGGCGTTCTGTATCGCCATTACGACGTCGACAAGGCGATGATCGACGTCACACCCGAAGGACTCGGGGGCGATGGACGAATCTGGTTGCTGGCTGGCAGCCCCAAACCCGGCGACATCGCCCAGATCGTCAAGGAGGGCTACGGGCTCGAGCAGCTGGTCGACATCTACCGCGATTTCGGCAAGGCCGCCCAGCTCGACTTTCTGTTTGTCGACACCCATCCGGGCATCAACGAAACGACGTTGATGTCGATCACGGTTGCCGATCTGCTGTTGATGCTGCTGCGCCCCGATCGCCAGGACTACCAGGGGACGGCTGTCACCGTCGATGTGGCCCGCAAGCTGGGGGTTCCGGCGTTGCGCTTCGTGGTCAACAAGGCGATCACCAGCCTCGACTGGCCCAACCTCAAGACCACGATCGAGCAGACCTACGGCGACCAGTGCCTGGCGATCCTGCCCCAGTCGGACGAGATCATGCGGTACGGCGGTAACGGTCTGTTCTGCCTGCAGCAGCCTGACCACCCGCTGTCGGTCACCCTGCGGGAGGTGGCCCAGGCGGTTGCCGCCCTGCGCTCCTGATCGCCCTGATTCCCATGCTGACGATCGCTTCTGCTTCGCTGCTGGCGGCTGCCCCTGCTGCGGCCCCCGGCGCTGATGTCCACAAGGATGCCGCTGGCCACGCTGCGACGGTCGGCCATGCCGCCGCCGCCCATGGGCCCAGCCTTCCCCAGGAGATCGGGCTGGTGCTGCTGCTGCTGGCGGTGCTGGCGGTGGTGCTGCGGGCCCGGCCCCTGCTCGAGTTGCTCGAACACAGCGACAACCGTCAACAGCCCAAGGCCCTGCGCTGGCCCACGGCCCTGCGCTCCTTTTCGGGGGGCCTGGCCGCGGCCTATGTGCTGTTGCTGCTGCTGCCCGAGCTGAGCGTGATCAACGCCGAGCTGCACGGCCCGCCGGCGCTGGCCTTTGGCCTGGCCCTGCTGGGTTTGCTGATCTACAAGGGCATCCAGCACTACTGCCTGCAGCAGGCCACCGCCGCCCATGAGGCGATGGGGGAGTGGAAATTCGTCGGCGTCAAGGCGGCCGAGAAACGGTCCAACTTCGCCATCAGCCTGGGGGTGTTCACCGGCTATGCAGCCCTGATTCTGTTGACCCTGCCGTTTCAGTTCAGCCATCTCAGCGGCACGGTCTCTGCCGTGCTCTACCTGGTCACCTTCGCCCTGCACCTGGGTTTTGATGCGCTGGCCACCTGCGAAGAGGACGAGCGACGCTTTGCCTCCCTGGCGCCCCGACTGGTGGTGCCGGCTCTGATCGTGGCGTCGGTGCTGGCGGCGATCGGGGCCCTGCCCAACGTTGTCTTGTTGGGCGCGTTCTCGCTGCTGGCCGGGATCGTCATTTACAACGTGTTCCGGGTCGAGTTGCGCAAGCCCGAGGACACCTCCTTCCTCTGGTTCGTGATCGGAGCGGTGGTGTTTGCCCTGCTCAACGCCCTCACCGTGCGCGGCGGCGCCCATTGAGGGCTCACCCCCTCAGTCGCCCCGCAGGCGGCGGCGCAGGTCGGCCGAGCTTTGTTGCAAGGTCTGAAAACTGCTGGCACTGAGAATCGATTCGACCTCCTGGGCGGCTCTCTGGTGGTCGATTTCGAGGCTGAGGGTGGCGATCGTCGACTGCAGCTCGGCCTCGCGCTGCTGGACCCGCTCGAGCATGCAACGAAAGGCGTCGCGGGCGGCCTTGACCGCTGGGTCGCCGCTGCCGCTGCTGTTGATCAGGGTCTGCACCCCGGCGTAATCCCCGTTGGCCACCAGGGCGGTCAGGTGGCTGAAGTCGTGGATGAAGCGCACCATGTTGCGGGCCCGCTCGCTCAGGATCTGCACCAGGGCCTGACGGGCCTGGGGGTCGCTGTCGATCAGCTGCAGCGCCTGCTCGCGATCGATGAACAGCAGCAGGGTGCCTTGGCTGGCGGCCCGGCAGCTGGCCGAGCGGGTGGCTTCACCCAACAGCGACATCTCACCGATCACCGCTCCGGGTGTGAGCGTGGCCAGCTCGATCACGTCACCCGATGGGTTGCGGATGTAGATGCGCAGCTCGCCCCGTTCGAGCACATACAGGCCATCGCTCGGTGCGTTGGCCTCGAACAGCACCTGGCCGTCGTCCAGGGTGACCGGCCTGCCCTGGGCTTCGGCGCCGAGGCGCAGCCGCTCCTGCAGCTGGCTTCGGGCCTGTTCAACGCGCGACTGCTCGGCCATGGACCCGCTCAGAACCTGTACTGAATCTTGGAGTAGACACCGCTGCCCAGCAGCCAGTTGTTCCAGTAAACCCGGGTCCCTTCGTCGATCGGGGTGATCCAGCCCAGCTCCAGATTCCAGTGGCGGCCAGCCAGCCAGCGCACATAGGCGCCGCCTGAGCCCACCGTGTCGCTGAACCAGCCGCCATTGCGTTTGAGGCTGATGCCGCCATAGCCCAGGAACGGCACCAGCTGCACCGCCTGGCGGCTGTTGCGCCACAGGGTGTAAACCAGTTCGGTGGTCCACAGGTAGCCGTTGTCGCCACTGATGAACGTTCCGGGCAGACCCTTGAGGCCCGTGTCACTGCCCAAGGCGAAGCCCATGTCGTTGGTCAACTGGTTGAAGGCGACCTGACCGGCCACCCGACCGTTGAACTGCAGCCGGTCGCTGATGCCCCAGGCCAGGCTGACGATGCCGCCCAGGGCCCGAGACTGGCCTGGATCGGTGCCGACGGTGGCCAGCGAGGCCAGCTGCTGACTGGTGCTGACGCCGGCGATGCCCTGTAGGCCGTAGACATTGCCACCCCAGGCCAGGGCACCCTGGTTGCCGCTGAAGGCCACGCCGGCCCGCACAAAGCCTGTGCTCACCTGGTTGATCGGCCCGAGGCTGCCGCCCACCAGGGCCACGGCCGCACCGCTCAGGGTGCTGGAGGTGCTGTTGCCGCTGAAGCCCGCGAACAGCATCGTGCGCTGGTTGAGCCCCTGCTGCAGGGTCCATTCCAGCTGCCCCAGGCCCTGGTATTGGATGAACGAGACGTTGTGGGCGGCGCCGGTGGCCTCCACCAGGTTGCGGCGGCTGTAGCCGAGCGACGAGGTCAGGTTGAGCCGGTTGGCCAGCGGGACGCTGTAGCTCAGGGAGGTGATCACCGCCCCGATCTCGGGGTCCTGGTCGGCGTTCAGTTCGCCGTACACCAGGAAGGTGTCGCCGCGGGTGGCCAGGTTGTTTTTGAGCACCACGCCGACGGCGCGCCATTCGCCGCTGCCGGCGTTGCCGTCGTTGCGGATGCTGAGATCACCCGTCCAGGGGACCGGCACCGGCTCGATCGCCAGGTTGAGCACCGCCGCCGTCGGATCTGTGCCCAGGCGGCCCAGGCTGCCCTTGATCTGGCCAACCCCGGGCAGGCTGCGCAGGGCGACCAGCTGCCGTTCCAGGGACGGCAGGTGCAGCACCTCCCCCTGCAGGCCTTTGAGCCGGCTGCGGATGTCGCGCGCCAGGGCGGCATCCGGGCTGGTGATGCGCAGCTCGGCAATCCGGCCTTCGACCACGTTGAGGCTGCCGGGGGCCGGGGTCGCCCGCACAAAAACCCGTGTGTTGACGTAGCCATCGGCGGTGAGCCGGGCGGTCAGCGCAGCGGCGCAGGCGTTGAGGGTCTCGGTTTCGGAGGCCCGCCGGCAGCGGCCCAGGATCTCGTTCAGCTGCCGAGGGCTGTAAGGGGTTTTGCCCTCCACGGCTGGCGCCCCAACCCGGGGTGTGTCCCTGGGGGTGCGGTCCGGCCGGGTGGGTGGTGCGGTGTCGCTGGGGGAGCCAGGACCGAGCAGAATCGGACGGTCCTGATCTGCAGGGGCCGATCGTCGTTGTTCCAGGGGCGCCTGCTCTGGTAGCCGCGCTGGGCCCGGCTGCAGCGGTGGGGCCACCAGTTGGGCCAGAAGCAGCATCCGCCTGGACCGGAACCGAGGCCCCATTGTGCGGTGACTGCCGCCAAATTGCCCCCTTTTGTGTGCAATCTTGCGCCAGGTGGGCTAGTACTGAGGGGCTGATCTGTTCGGCTGCCCATGGTTCGGCCCAGGCCAAGGCTGGTATTGCCTCTGGTCCTGCCATTGGCTGTGGTCGGTTCCGTGCTGTCGTGGCTGCCCGCGCGCGCGCAGGTGACGGCCACCGGTGCCGACGGTCTCAACACTGCCGTCAACGGTGTGGTCGGTGGCAGCTGCACCGCCGGACTGTGCAACGTGGATGGCGGCACGGCGGCCGGCGCCAATCTGCTGCACCGCTTCAGCAGCTTTGACACCCGTGGGGCGATCACCGGCGTTCAGATCCACAACGGTGGGTTCTCAAATGTCGTTGTGGGTGTAACGGCCCCTTTGGGCAGCTTCATCGACAAGCCGGTCAGCCTGAGCAGCCCGGGCAGCCTGTTCTGGTTGTCGCCCGGGGGCATTGCGCTCTCCGGTGCCGGCGGCTTTGTCAACACCACCCAGCTGACCCTGAGTACTGCCACCAGCCAGCGCATCGGCGAGGGGCGGTTTGATGTGTTTGGCACCACCCCCCAGCAAGCGGCGCTGTTGACCGGCAGGCCGGGCACGGCCGCCGCCGACCTGGTGCTGGATCCGGCTGTGCGGGCCCTGACGGGCATGGCGCCCGATCCCGAAATCGTGCTGCAGGGCATCCAGCTGACCGTCGACCGGTCGCTGCTGGTCGACAACCCCGGCGGCCTGGTGTCGGTGGCGGGCAGCACGCTGTCGGCGGCATCCGCCAGTGGCACCGGCGGCAGCATCACCCTGACGGGCCCGCAGGTCTGGGTCGATGGCCTGTCGAGCCTGCTGGCCACGGGCCCCCGTGGCGGAGGCCTGATCCAGGTGGGCGGCAGCTGGCAAAACAACGATCCGTCCGTGCGTCAGGCCGTGCGCACTTGGATCGGTTCGGGCGCGCTGCTCGACGCCTCGGCCACCCTCAACGGCACCGGCGGCACCGTGGTCGCCTGGAGCGACATCACCAACCCCTTGGGCTCGACCGTCGTGTCGGGCACCCTGCTCGCCAAAGGCGGCCCCGAGGGCGG
>CAZJIF010000053.1:0-8401 GCA_964546045.1 uncultured Klebsiella sp.
GTAAAGCGAAGGCCATCGGTTCAAATCCGTTAGCCGGCTTGTTGAACCACGGTCAGTGTTGGCTCAAAACCCCGGGCTCTCCCTAGCCTCTGGGCACTGATCCGCCCAGCACGCGATGCCTGAACTGCATGAGGTCGTCATCGTTGGCGCAGGCACCACAGGGGCTGCTGCCGCCTATCACCTGGCGCAGGCCGGAGTCGAGAACATCCTCTGCCTGGACATGGGCGCCGTCGGGCAAGGGCGGACGGCAGCGGGCCACGTGCCACCAGGCACCCCGCTGATTGCCGGTGACGAGTCGGTGTATGCCCCCCACAACAGCGGATCGGCGGTGTTTGAAGGGGGTGCCAATGGGCCGCGCACGATCAAGATGATCGTGACCCTGCCCCCTTACCTGATGCTGGACGGCTTTGCCGATCAGCACGGCTGGGACGGGGTCAAGACCTATCTCGAACTGGCGATTAGGGGACGCGATCTGCAACTGGACCTGGCCAACAGGCTGTTGGCCAACCCCAGCGAGCAGGTGAAGCAGTGCGGATCGTTGATGGTCTGCGAACCCGAACGGGTGCAACGCCTGCGGCAGGAATTTGAAGACCTGCAGCGGCTGGGCTGCGCCTGTGAGTGGTGGGACCGCGATCGGGTGGTGGCGGCCCATGGCGCAGCGGCAAACTTTGTCGCTGGCATCTGGTTTGCAGGCGACGCCCGGATTGATTCGGTCAGTTATGCGCGGGCCTTGCTGGAGGCCGCCAGCGCCAGCGGCGCGGTGACCCTGCGCGAGCACTGCCCTGCTGTGGTCAACCTGAACAGCGATGGCATAGACAGTCCCGTCACGATTCAACTGGCCGACGGCACGGTGCTGCAGGCCGGCAGGGTCATTGTCGCCACCGGCGGCATGTATAGCGACCCCCATCTGGCGGGTGTGTTGACCCCGCGCTACAGCTACCTGGTCGCGCTGCCGCACCGCGACCCCGGCGCCGCAGGGGGCATGGCCGCCCCCGATTCGGCCAATTTCTTCACCTTTGGCTTCAGCCACGACTGGTGTGTGGCTGACAATTTTGTACGCATCAGCGGCGAAGACCATTACAGCGGCCTCAAAAGCCCCCGCGCCGACGAGCGCTGCGGGCGCCTGGCCCGTTGGGGATGGCAGACCTACCCCTACCTGCAGGCTGACGTGGAGCACCCGCAGAAATACGCCATCTACTCGGAAACTGCCGACTTCATGCCCCTGGTCGGCACCCCCCATGACGACAGCCGGGTCTGCTACATGGTCGGCTGCAACGCCTGGGGGCAGGCCTCGCTGTCGGCGGCCGCTGCCCTGGCACCGGCGCTGCTTGGTTACCGGGCGCTGTCGCCCGAGGAGAACGCCACGGCCAGGTTGTTCTCGATTCGGCGGTTCAGCGCCAGGTCGACCGCAGCCGCATGAGCAGTAACGCCGCCAGCAGTTGGGCAACAACCAAAGGCAACACGCCGCGGCCCCCCTGGCTGATCAGTCCGGCGGCAATCGCGGGGTTGTAGAGGCCGGAACCACTCAAGCCGCCCAGCAGAACCAGGACCACCAGGCCCAGGCCGATCACCACCCCCGACAACGGCTGGGCAAACGGGCAGATCTTGCCCTCGTGACTCCAAACCAGGATCAGGGCAAACAACGCTGCGCTGAAGATCAGCTCGGGCAGAACTCCGGCTGCGTTGAACGGCGGCGGAACGGTGGCCACTGGATCCAGCCGAAACACCGCCACGGCCGCCAGCACCTGCGCCAACCAGTAGACCGCGGTTTCGCGCAGGCCCTGGCCTTGCAGCAGGCCGGGCCAACCAAAGCGCTGCTGGTTGAGCATCAGCGTGACAGCGGGATTGAAATGGGCACCGCAGAGCCGGCCCAACAGATGGATCAGCAGGCAAAGGGTCAGGCCGATGGCCCAGGCCTGTTCAAACGACGACAAACCACTGTGGCCCAGGCGCACAATGGCAAACGCCAATGTGGCGGTGCCGATCGCTTCAAGCAGGGCGCGGCGGGCCAAAGAGAGCGGCATCGGCAAGCTGACAAGCCTTCGCAAGATAGAAACGCTGAACCACCACAGCCATCACCGTTGTGGACAGTTGTGATTCGGCTGCCTACGGTTGAAGCAACAATTCTGTTACGCCATGACATCGGGCTGCCAAATCGAGAAGCTGGAAACGACTTACTTTGAAAACCCTGTTGATTTTCGCCACGAGGTCATCTACTTCATCATCATCGATCGCTTCCATGATGGCCATAGCAATACAGACCAGCGCAGCGAAGGCTCTGAGCAAGAAGACAGCAAAGGCCTCTACGACAAAACGCGTCAGAATTGGGGCAAGTACTGGGGCGGCAATCTGCAGGGAATCATCGACAAGATTGACTACCTCAAGCAGCTAGGCGTCACAGCCATCTGGCTGTCACCTTTGTTCGAGCAAGTCAGCGACCTTCAGTTCTGCCGAGCACCGATGCACGGCTACTGGACGCGGGATTTCAAGCGCATCAATCCACGCTTCCTCAAGGTTGGCGAATCCAACAGCATTCGCGAATCAGACACCCTCAAAATGCTGGTTGAAGCCTGTCACAAGGCCGGCATCAAAGTCGTCCTTGACATCGTCTGCAACCACAGCTCACCCGACATCAACGGCTGCAAGGGGGTGGTGCTTGATGACGGCACACACATGGCCGATTACCACAACGACGAGAACAATTTTTACTACCACAACGGTGAAATTACAGACTGGGAGGACGAGTACCAGCTGATTCACTGCGAGATGATGGGCCTGGCAACATTCAACGAGAAAAATATAGATTATCGCAATTACATCAAAGCAGCCATTAAAGAGTGGCTGGACGCAGGTATTGACGCCCTCAGGGTCGACACACTGAAACACATGCCGATCTGGTTCTGGCAGGAATTCAGCACGGAGATGAAGAACCACAAGCCGGGCCTGTTCATGTTCGGCGAATACGGCTTTAGCAAACCCTGGGAGCAGCGATCAGTCGAATACGCCAACAACATTGGCATGTCGATCCTTGATTTTGGCCTCTGCGATGGCATCCGCTTCTGCATGTCAGGCAAAGAGCCAGGCGGCTTTTATCAGGTCGAAAAAGTTCTGGCCTATGACCGTGTCTATCACCGCGCCAATGAACTGGTCACGTTCATTGACAACCACGACATGCCGCGCTTCCTGTCGATCGTGACTGACAAGCGCCTGCTCGACCTGGCCCTGGTGCTGCTGCTGACCCTGCGCGGCGTGCCCTGTCTGTTCTATGGCACCGAGCAGTACCTCTGCAACAACACCGATGGCGGCCAGGATCCCTACAACCGGCCAATGATGGAGAGCTGGGACACAGCGGCACAACCGTTCCAGCTGGTGCAGAGCTTGTTGCGTCTGCGTGAGAGCAACCAAGCTCTCGCCTATGGCTCCCACCACACCGCCTGGGTCAACGAAGACTTCTACCTCTACACCAGGAACTACAGAGACAGCGCCGTGATGGTGATGGTCAACAAAAGTGAGCAGGACCATGTCGTCCATGCCGAAGCCATTCGCATGCCTGACGGCGACCACGTCTGCCAGCTGACGGGCCGCACGATCAGCATCAACCAGGGCCGAATTGAGGGCTACGCGGTGCCTGCCCGGTCAGCCATGGTCATCAGCGTTGCGGGTCAGCCCGTGCAAGGCGATGTGGTGGTGGTGTTTCAGCTCAATGGCTTTGAGACCAAACCCGGCCAATCGCTGGCGATTGTCGGCTCCTGCGATGAACTTGGAAACTGGCACCATGACCACGCCTACGGGATGGAGTATGTGAACCAGAACACCTGGATCGCCTCGGTCCCGTTTAACCACAACGCCGCCAAGCTGGTCAACTTCAAATTCCTGATTCGCCAGGACGGTGCAGAACCCATTCTCGAATCGGTGATCAACCGCAAATTGTTGCTTCCCGAACAGGGCACAATCGCCGTTGACTGCTTCTGGAATGCGGCTGCCTGAGAACAAGCGCAGCTCAGCCATAGCGCCCCGCATGGAACAGGGCCACCTCGGCGGCGCGGCGGCGCACCAGCCCAGGCAGCTCGCGGTCACCACCACGACACCAACGGGGCAGTTCTTCGCTGATCACCTGCAGGGGGTCGTCGCCGGCCAGCAACCGACGCCTCAGGCTGGAACTGCGCAGGGCGCCGCTGCCGACGTTGTAGGTAAAGCTGATCAGCGCCGCCTGCTGCATCGAGCTGTACAAGCGCACGGGCGGAATGGCTTCAAGCAGGGCGGGTGCGTAATGGAGCTCCAAGCTGTGGGCCAGCAGCTGCTCGGCCCGCTCGGGGCTGATGCGATCACCCAGCTGCACCGGCCGACCATCCGGGTAGTGCGTGGTGCCGTAACCGATCGTGACGACCCCCACAGGATCCACATAGGCCTCGAGGGCCAGCCCCTCAAAGCGGCGGATCAGGGGCAAGGCGTGCTGCTGCCACCCCGACGGCTGGTTTGGGCTCGATGGCAGTGCCAAAGGAGCAAGCTGCAGGGCCTGCAGAGACTGCACACCATGGCCAGCTCCCAGGGAGCCCGCCAATAACACCAATGCCAGCGGCAGTCCGCCGCGGCCACCGGCCAACCCCTCCAGCCAATCGTCGTCCAGCTCAACGCTGCCATCGGGATCAAGATCGCTCTGCTCCAACAGGGCAAAGAAGCCATTGGCATCGCCACGGCCGACACAGGCGTCGAGTGCATTGCAGAAGACCTGATCACTCTGAATGCGGGCAATCAGACGCTCCAGAAAAGCCAGAGACGGATCTTGCGTGCAGGGGGTGAGCTGTTGCGCATTTGCCATTGTTGTGCAAAAAGACTAATCAACAACTAGACACCTGGGGCGACTTGCGCTAACGGACCACCCCAAAATTTTCAGGTTCTGAGCAAAGAAGATGCTCCGGCGCAGCACCCTGCAGCGGCACAGCAGCGATGACGCCGCAGCCTGCAGGATCTGAACGAACGCTTGAAAAGCGAACCAAAACGGCGACAATCCCTCCATGCCCGCTCCCTTTGTCACCACCAAGCCTCTGGCGCTACTGCTGTGTGCAGCCTGCGTGGGCCCCTGGACGATCACGGGAGCCCAGGGGCAACCCAACCAGCGTTACCGCATCAATGGCCAACTGGCCCCCCAGGTGAAGGCCAACCCCGTCGCCAGCCAGTTGCGGGCCCAACTTCGCAGCCTCAAAACTGAGCTCGAAACCCGGTCCATGTCTGCCAATCTGCAGCAGGCGATCGAAGCGGCCCTGTTGAACAACCCGGATCTGGCCTCTACCTATGCCCAGATCCAGGGCAGCCAATGGAACCTGATCGCCGTGCGGCGCCAGTGGTACCCAACCCTGAACGCCGGCCCCGCTGGCAACGCGCTGCTGGGGCAGACCTTCACCACCACCAACATGAGCGGGCCTAGATCCGCCAGTACCCAGTCATACAATATTGATACAGACACCGGCGTGAACGTCTCCCTGGGCTGGACCTTCTTCAACCCCAGCCGCGGCCCAGCCATCAATGCCGCCAGCGAAACCCTGCGCCAGCAGCAACTGTTGTTTGACGTCAGCGCCCGCAACCTGGTGCTGTCGGTACAGCAGACCTACTTTCAACTGCAGGAACAACGCCAGCTGATCAGCGCCTACGACGAGATCCTGACCAACACCGACCGGCAGGTCAGACAGGTCGAGGCCCAGTTCAACAGCGGCCTGGTCAGCATCGCCGATGTTGAGCAGATCCGCACCCAGCAGTACAGCACCCTGAGCGTTGTGATCAGCACCTACCGCCAGCTGCTGGACACCGCTGCCCAGCTGGCTGAAGCCATGGCCCTGCCGCCCGGGGCCCTGGTGTTGCCCGCCGATCAACTGCGCTCCGTCGGCAGCTGGAGCGAGCCCCTGCCAGCGACGATCGCCCAGGCCCTGCGCCTGCGCGAAGAGATTCAGGCCAGCCTGGCCGCAGCGGCCAGCGCCAGCTGGACCGCCAGCAACCTGTTCAACACCTACTGGCCGCGGTTCAGCTTGGGGGCCAGCGGCAGGGTGACCAACAACAACCAGACCTCCGGCCAACCGGGGATCAGCAGCAGCACCACCACCAACACCCTGAATTGGAACGGCGGGGTGGGTCTGAGTTTCAGCTGGCAGCTGTTCGACGGTGGCATCAACGCCGCCTCAGCCCAGGTCAGCCAGTCCAGAGCCGTGCAGCTGCAGAACCAGGCGGCCAGCCAGCGCCTCAACGTGACCCGGGAGGTCGAGCAGGCCTACAACGCCTACCTAACCAGCCAGCTGGGGCTGCAAAGCACCACGGCCCAGGTGCAGGCGGCCCGGCAGGCGGTGATCGCCGTGGAAGAGCGGTTCAACGTTGGCGTGGAAAGCATGACCGCGGTGGTGCAGACCCTGGAGCGAGCGATACAGGCTGCCAACGCCTATGCGACGGCAGTACGCACTTACAACACCGCCGTCGCCAGCCTGTATCGCTCCTCGGCCCGCTGGCCCGAGGGCACCCAGACCTTGCTGCAACAGCGCACCACGACGCTCAAACAGCAATGAATCCTCTGGTGGCCAGCTCTCCTCGCCGCAGCTAATTTGCGGGAGCTCCTGTTTGCCTTCAAATCCCGACAAGTCCGTGTCCAACGACTCTGCTGAGCGCCCCAACCAGCCGGCCGCCCCGGCAAACAGCGAGGTGGACGTCAAGACCAGCAACCGTGCCGCCGACCGCTTTCAGATCTTTGAGTCGGTGGCGCTGGAGCGCCTGCAGGCCGGGTCCGATTCGACCAAGCCAGCCGCGTTTTTGCCATTGCCGGTGCGGCTGACGGCCATCGCAGCCGCGGCCATCGCCGGCATTGGGGTGGTGTGGTCGGTGTTGGCCAGGGTGCCGGTCCAGGTCAACGGCACCGCGGCCATCGTGCCCAGCAGCGGCATGAGCACCCTTGTCGCCCCCACCTCGGGCCACCTGCGCTATCAGGTCAACGGCCTGGGGCCCAACACGCTGCCAGCAGCCCAACAACGCAACAACCAGCTGCTGAGCCGGTTCTGGATCCAGGATGCGCGGGTGTTCACCAGCAAGGTTGGAGCCGTCAGGAACCTCGACACCCTGGTCCAGGCCGCTCTTTCCCCCATTCAAGGACAGCGTCTGGTCTTGCCCGAGGATCTGCCTGACCAGGAGCTCTACGACAGACCCGGCAGCCGGCAGTTGGTCAGCTACCCCGAAGGCACCGTGCTGGCCCGGGTCGTCGACCCCATGGCCCACCAGGAGCTCAACGGGGCCCTGCTGAGCGCCCTGCCGACGGTCGATCTGCAGCAGCGCCTGCGCCGCGAGCGCCTCAGGCGCTCGGGCCAGTACCGCAACCTGGGGGGGATCCAGCAGGGCCAACGCCAGGCGATCGCCCGTGAACTGCAGGAGCGCCGCGCCCTGTACCAACGTTTGCAGGGCCTGTGGAAACAGGGCTTCATCCCAGGCACCCAGCTGCTGGACGAGCAGACCCGCATCAACGGCCTGCGGAACCAGCTGCTCAGTGCCGACAGCAGTCAACTCAGCACCCGGATCAACAGCCAGGACCAGTTGGATCAATCCCAGCAGGCCTACATCACCGATGTGGACAGCCGCAACAGACTCGAAAGCCAGCTGATCACCTTTCTCACGAGAACCAGCCTGTTTGTTCCCAATACCGGTTTTTATCTGCTGGCGAAATTTTTCAGGGATGACGCCTTGGTCAGGCAGGGCGAAGAGGTGCTGACTTACACCACCAAACCCGCCGAGCTGCCTCAGGTCGTGCCCGTGTTTCTGGACGGCACCGCAGCCCAGCAGGTCAACGAGGGCATGTCAGTCCTGCTGACACCCAGGGGGATTTCGAGGGCCGAATTCGGCGGCATCCGCGGCACTGTCAATGAAGTCAACAAACTGCCTCTGCTGGGCGAGGGCGTGTTCGGGGCCGTCGGCAGTCGCTCGTTGGCCAGCTCGATCCAACAGATGATCCCCTCGCCCTACCTGGCCTGGATCAAGCTGGATCAGGCCGAGCCGGCGTTCTGCCGGCAGGCGCTGTCGCGACGCTGCTACCGCTGGAGCTCGGGGCGGCTGCCTCCCCATCCGGTGCGCCTGGCGACCCTGGCCGACGTGCAGATCACCACCACTTACCGCCGTCCGGTGGAGTTTGTGATGCCAGCCCTGCGCAAGGCCCTGGGCCTGGTGGTCGACAACAAATGAGGGTCGGGACTTCGGCGCCGCGCACCCTGTCGCGCACCCGTGTGAACACCCCAACGGTGTTGCAGTACGAAGCGGTCGAATGCGGTGCCGCCAGCCTCAAAATCGTGCTGGGGTATCTGGGCAAGGTGATGCCCCTGGCCGACCTGCGCGAACGCTGCGGCATTAGCCGTGACGGGGTCACGGCCGTGCAGCTCAAGAA
>CAZJIF010000053.1:8501-12295 GCA_964546045.1 uncultured Klebsiella sp.
CCGGAGCTGTTCATCGCCGGGGCCACCAGTCAGTTCATCGACGGCTTTCTGACGAACGGCCGCCAGAACATCGCCATCCCGGTGATCTGGATCACCGCCATTGCCGTGGTGGTGCTGGTCGCCCTGCTGAATCTGCAGAAACTGCTGTTGCGCAGCCTGAGCAATCTGCTGCTCAAACGGATCAGCAGCCTGCTCTACATCTCGCTGTTCAGCCTGCCCTACCGCTACTTCATGCAGCGCATGCGCGGCGAAGTGGCGACCCGGCTGATCCTGCCCTTCTCGTTGGTCCAGCTCAGCGTCACAGGCGTGATCGATTTCGCCCTGTCCCTGGGCTCCGGTTTGCTGTCTCTGATCGTCGGCCTGCTGATCTCCCCCTGGCTGGCTTTGCTGACGGTGGCCATCGCCGGCGGCAACACCGCCCTGACCCTCTGGATCAGGGAGCTGCGCAAAGGCGATAACTACAAGCTGGCGATGATTCAGGGCAAGGCCGGTGGCATCGGCATGTACGTGATCCAGTGCATCGAAAGCATCAAGGCCAGCGGCCTTGAAAATGAGGCCTTCATGCAGTGGTCTGCCAGTTTCAACGATGGGCTGGCCGAACTGCAAAAGCAATCGCTCGCCAGCTCTCTGGTGGGGCTGATGGGGACCACCTCGGGTTTTCTGCTGCGCTGCAGCGTGATCATGCTGGGAGGTCTGTTGATCATCACCGGGCAGATCACCCTGGGCGAACTGATGGCGTTTCAGTTCCTGATGGGCATGATCCAGGCCCCCCTGCAACAGCTAAATCTGCTGAGCAGCCAATTGCAGCAACTCGATGGCCAGGTGGGCCGCACCAACGACGTGATCGACACCGATGTCGACCCGGCGGTGCGCAGCTTTCAGATGGCGGCCATCGCGGGCCCCAGCCGTCAGTTGCAAGGTGAGCTGGAGCTGCGCGATCTGGGCTTTCAGTTCAGCAGCACCACACCGATGCTGTTCGGCGGCCTCAATCTGAAGCTGGAGGCCGGCCAGCACCTGGCGATCGTGGGTGGTAGCGGCTCGGGCAAGTCGACCCTGCTGCGGCTGCTAGCAGGGCTCTACCACCCCAGTCAGGGCAGGGTGCTCTACGACGGCCGCGACTGGCTGGACTGGGATGACCCCACCCTGCGCGCGTCGATCGCGCTGGTGTCCCAGGACGTGTTCCTGTTTCCCGCAACCCTCGAAGAGAACCTCAGCCTCTGGGACCCCCGATACACCACCAGCCAGGCCATCGAAGCGCTCGAGCAGGCTGGGCTGCTCGACGACCTGGGGGGTGCTGGCGCCATCAGCCTGCACCTGGGCGAAGCAGGTGCCAACCTCAGCGGCGGCCAACGCCAGCGGGTCGAAATCGCCCGGGCGCTGCTGCGCCAGCCCAGCCTGCTGCTGATGGACGAGGCCACCAGCGCCCTGGACGATCGCCGTGAGCGGCAGATCATGGCGTCCGTCAAGCAGAGCCCCCGCACCCTGGTGACCGTGGCCCACCGCATGCATGCGGCCCAGATCAGCGACTGGGTGCTGGTGCTCGACCAGGGTCAGCTGATCGAGCAGGGCCATCCACGCGATCTAGCTGGCAGCGATGGCCCTTACCGGCGCCTGCTCGAAGCCGAGCTGCTGCAGAGTGCCCCAGCCGGGAGGTCGGCATGAGCCTTGCGCGCGCCAGACAGGACGCTCTGCTGCGGGGCATGGCCGCTGTGCAGCGGCAGAGCACCGACACCCTGCCACTGAGCGGCGGCACCGACCCCAGCAGCACGGCACTGGCCTATGCCATGGCCGCGCTGGGTGACCCCCGCACGGTCGTGGCCAGCACGGGCAGCTTCACCGACCTGCTCGAGACCAACAACATCGCCCATCGCGAGGTCAGGACACCGCCCGATCTGGCGCGCTCGACCCGGGCCACGATGGTGGTGTTTGCCAACGACGATGGCCGCCCGTTGGCGGTGCACCGTCTCGGCGGGCAGACGGTGGCCTTTGACAGCGCCACCGGGCTGCGCGAACCGCTGGACCCGGCCTTGGTCCTGAAGCCTTACGCCTACGAGCTCTATGCGTCACTGCCCGTGCCGCTGCGCTCGATTCCCCAGCTGGTGGTATTTGCCCTAACCAGCAACATCGCACCACTGCTCACGGTGGTGTTCAGCGCCCTGGTGGTAGCGATCTTCAACCTCAGCATCCCCACCCTGACGGCGTTTTTGGTGGGCACGGTGCTGCCGATGGGCAACCTGCGACTGATCGTCGAGACCTCGCTGGTGGTGCTGCTGGTGGCCCTATGCACTGTGGTCTCCCAAGGGTTCAGCAGCCTGGCCACCGTGCGCATGGAGTCGCTGGTGAACCTTCGGCTCGAGACCGCGCTCTGGGGCCACCTGATGCGCCTGCCCCTGAACTTCTTCCAGAAGCTGGGCACCGCCGATCTGGTGACCCGTGTGGGGGCGATCAGCCAGATGCGTCAACTGGTCAGCAGCGGCCTGCTGACAGCAGGCCTGGGACTGCTGTTCTCGCTCACCAACCTGGTGCTGATGTTTGTGTATCAGGCCCAGTTGGCGATGGTGGCCACCGCCTTCAGCCTGGTCAGCGCCCTCGTCATGGTGGTGCTGGTGATGCAGGCAGCCAGGCTGGAAAAACCTCTGCAGGAGGGCCAGGCACTGGTCAGCGACATGGGGCTGCAGGCGGTGGTGGGCATGCCCCAGATCCGCGTCAGCGGCAGCGAGCCGTTTGTGTTCGAACAGTGGATCACCAATGTGGTGCGGCTCGGCGGGCTGATGCGCCGCGGCGAAGCCGCCAACAACGCCCTCGAGATCCTGGCCCGAGTGCTGACGCCATTGGGTCAGGTGGTGGTGTTCCTTGTGCTGGTGGTGATGCTTGACAGGGCAAAAGCCGCCGCCGCGGTGCCTGGGGCCCCGGTCACACCGGGGTCCCTGGGAACCCTGGGGGCCAACCAGCTGGTGGCGGCGTTTGTGGCCTTCCAGGCCGCCTACCTGTCGTTCAACAGCCAGTTGTCGGCCCTGGCGGTGCAGGTGGCCAGCACCGTGGCGCGCCTGATTGTGCTGTGGCAGCGCAGCAGCGTGGTGATGTTCGCCACCCCGGAAGCGGGTCACGACGGCGCGGCAAAACTGGTGGAACTGCAGGGTCAGCTGCAACTCCAGAGCCTGCAGGTGCGCTACCCCGATGCCCCCGAGCCCTTGCTGCGCGACATCAATCTGATGATTCCGCGGGGGCAGTACACGGCGATCACCGGTGCTTCGGGCTGTGGCAAGACCACCCTGATGCGCTGCCTGCTGCGGTTGATGGACCCCGAAGCCGGGGTCATCAGCGTCGACGGCATCGACCTGCGCGAGCTGGCGGTTCGTCACTACCGCCGCCAGCTGGGGGTGGTGCTGCAGAACGCGCCCCTGCCCACCGGCTCGATCTACGAGGTGGTTCGGGCGGGCCGGGCCTACAGCCGCGACGAAGTCTGGGAGGCCCTGGCCCAGGCGGCAATCGCCGACGACGTCGAGCGCATGCCAATGAAGCTCGAAACAATCATCAGCGAAGGCGCCATGGGCATCTCGGGCGGTCAACGCCAGCGTTTGGCCATGGCCCGCGCCCTGCTTGGCAAGCCGAAACTGCTGCTGCTGGATGAGGCCACCAGCGCCCTGGACGCCCCCACCCAGGCGGCCGTGACCCGCACCCTCGAGTCGCTGACCATCACCCGCATCGCCATTGCCCACCGCCTGTCGACGATCGAATCAGCCGACCAGATCGCCGTGATCGCCGGGGGCCGGGTCAGTGAGCTGGGGACCTAC
>CAZJIF010000054.1:0-12028 GCA_964546045.1 uncultured Klebsiella sp.
GTGGTGGGTGCGTACTTCAGGAGCGGCAGGGCCACGCGAACTCTGGCAGTCGTCGGAACGGATCGTAGAAGTGCGGCGCCGTCAGGATTCGGGGCAGATGAGCAGGACTCACAGTCCGTAACGTTCTGGACCGTTGCCTCACCAGCCGAGGGGCGACAGTGCGCCCTGCTGCTGGGCCGTGGCGCCGCTCCCGTCTCCAGCCCGGTCCAGGATCTGATCCCCCAGACGGGTTTCAACACAGAACGAAGCGGTGTTGGAGAGGCCCTCGACGGTGCTGGTGCGCAAGCGGACGTCGGGCCCTGCAAAGCTGAAGCGCTCCAGGCTGTTCATCGTCTCGTAGCCGGTGGTGAGCAGCAGGGCGTCCCGTTCATCCATGTGAAATTCCCCCGCAACCGGGGCGGTCTCGGCATAGCCCCGATCCCGCAGCAACAGACCGCTGCGGCCGCGTTCGTCGGTGGGGATCAGCCCGAACAGGCTTTCTCCTTCGTGGGTTTCACCGGCCTTGTCCCAGGCCATGGACCCACTCCAGCGCACCCGGCATCCACCCACCAGTCGTTGTGGGTCCTGCTGGTGCAGGGCCGCGATCGCCGCCAGCCTGGGGTCGGCGGCGTCGAGCTCGTCGACCACGATCAACGAACCGCCGGCTTCGGCGCGGCGATGCAGCAGGTGGTGGCTGCTGCGTTGTGAATGCCAGCGGCCGCAGCTGAGGCGAAAGAAGCTGATCGCATTGTCGATCTGCATGGCCGCTGAAAGGGGCTGGGTTGGCGTGATGATCGCAGGGACCGGGGCTGAGTTTGCGGGCACCGCAGGCAGGCGAGCGTCCGCCTGGTGCCGGGCCCAGGTGATCAGGGTTTCAAGATCGAGGTCCAGGGGTGGCCTGCCCAGCGGCCGCGCCACGGCTTCGAGCTGGCGGCCGGCACTGGTCAGCTGCTGGGCCAGGTCCCGGCTGAACGTGGGCTCCTGGCTCAGCTCGGGTTGGGCCAGCAACCACTGCTCGATGGCGGCCTGCTGGGGGATTGCGGCCTGCCCCTGACCAGCGTTGGCGCCGGCATGCCGTTGCACCTGTTGCAGGGTGCGCAGGGCATGGGCCAGGAGCCGCAGGTGATGGCGCTCCAGGGCGGGCAGCAACGTGGCTTCCAGCTGGGCCAGGTCAGCAAGGCTGAGCGGACCATGGGTGCTGTCTGGTGTGGCGGAATCGGCCACGGGGCTCAAGCCGTCGGTGTTAAACGGAAGCCGCAGGAGTGTCCTGCTTCCAGTCGCCAATGCACCCGATCAACCTGGCAATCGGGGAAGGTGTGGCGGATCAGTTGCAGCTCCTGATCACAGACGCAGGGGAACTGCTCGGCGATCCGCATCACCGAACAGTGAAATTCGCGGATCACCCAGCCATCCGCTTCAGGGTCGCATTCGGCCACATAGCCCTCCGCTTTGCGCAGCTCCACCAGGCGCTCGACCCGCTGTTCGAGCGGACCATTACCCAGGCGCTCCCTGTACTGAGCCGCCTGTTGCTGCGCCTGTTGGTGCAGCAGGGCCTGAAGGGCCTGATCCGAGAGCTCCTTGCTCAGCGACTCCAGCAGCGTCAGGGCGAAGCTTTCGCTGCCATCGGCAAATTGTGCGTGCCCCTGGCTGGTCAGCTGCCAGTGGTAGCTGGGGCGGCCAGGGCCCTCGGCGCTGGAGGAGCCTTCAATCAGGCCTTCGTCTTCCAGGCCGCGCAGGTGACGGCGGGTGGCCTGCACCGAGATCTTCAGCCGGCTGGCGATGTCATTGGCCGTGGCCTCGCCCAGGCGCAGCAAAATCGCCAGGATGCCCTTGCGGGTGGTTGGTTGGGCTTGGGCCAGGACGGTGGCGCGCATGGCAGACCGGTCGTTTCACAACCATGCCACGGGTCGCCGGCAATTGGGGGTTGCGTCAGGTTGCCGCTGCCAAGGGGCACAATGGCTCGAACCACCAGCCGCCGCTTCGGTGGCCTAGGTTGGGTTACGAAACCCATTGGTTTCGAAACGCGTTTGCCTTCGGAACACGCTGCTCCTTTTCGGCCCCTGCCGTCCATCCCTCTCTGCCATGGCTGATCCCGCTGCTTCTGCGCCGAGCTCCGAGAGTCTTGAGGTGATCCGCAAGTTCGCCGAGACCTATGCCCAGCGCACCGGCACCTACTTCTGCAGTGACAGTGGTGTGACGGCTGTTGTGCTCGAGGGGCTCGCCCGTCACAAGGACCAGCTCGGTGCGGCCCTGTGCCCTTGTCGTCACTATGAAGACAAGGAAGCCGAAGTGGCCCAGGCGTTCTGGAACTGCCCCTGCGTGCCCATGCGCGAGCGCCATGAATGCCATTGCATGTTGTTTCTCACGGAAGACAACCCTTTCCGTTGTGAGAAGCAGGCGATCTCGATGGATGAGATCACAAGCAGTATTTCTGGTTGAATTCCTCTGATGACTTCCGCCGCCGTTGGTGATCTGGTCGCGCAGCCGTACAAGTACGGGTTCGTGACCGAGATTGAAACAGAAAAGATCGCCAAAGGGTTGAGTGAGGATGTCGTACGTCTGATCTCCTCGAAGAAGGAGGAGCCAGCCTTCCTGTTGGACTTTCGTCTGCGTGCCTACCGACAGTGGTTGCAGATGCAAGAGCCCGACTGGGCCGCCCTGGGCTATCCACCGATCGATTATCAGGACATCGTTTATTACGCTGCCCCTAGGCAACAGGCAAAGAAGACGAGCCTTGACGAGGTGGATCCCAAGCTGTTGGAGACTTTTGAGAAGCTTGGTATTCCGCTCAGTGAACAGAAGCGTCTTTCCAATGTGGCTGTTGACGCCGTCTTTGACAGCGTCTCAATTGCGACGACGTTCAAGGAGCAGCTCGCTGAGCATGGTGTGATTTTTTGTTCCATCAGTGAGGCGGTCAAGGAGCATCCGGAGTTGATCGAGCGCTATCTGGGAACTGTGGTTCCCGGAAACGATAATTACTTCGCGGCTCTCAACTCTGCGGTCTTCAGTGATGGTTCGTTTGTGTTCATTCCAAAGGGCGTTGCCTGCCCGATGGAATTGTCCACCTACTTCCGTATCAATTCTGGTGATACTGGACAGTTTGAGCGCACCCTCATCGTTGCTGAAGAAGGGTCTTCGGTGAGCTACTTGGAGGGCTGCACGGCGCCAATGTTTGATACCAATCAGCTGCATGCAGCTGTGGTCGAGCTGGTGGCTTTGGATGACGCTTCGATTAAGTATTCGACCGTCCAGAACTGGTACGCCGGCGATGAAAATGGTGTTGGCGGTATCTATAACTTCGTCACCAAGCGCGGCCAGTGTCGTGGAGCCCGCAGCAAGATCAGTTGGACCCAGGTTGAAACCGGTTCGGCCATCACCTGGAAATATCCCAGTTGTGTGCTGCAAGGCGCTGAATCCATCGGTGAGTTTTATTCCGTTGCCCTCACCAACAACCGTCAGCAGGCTGATACCGGAAGCAAGATGGTCCACGTCGGTCCACGCACCCGTTCCACCATCGTCAGCAAAGGCATCAGTGCGGGACATTCGGTTAATAGCTACCGGGGCCTGGTTCAGATCGGACCCAAGGCGATTGGGGCCAAAAATTACAGCCAGTGCGACTCGATGCTGATCGGCGATCAGGCTGGGGCTAACACCTATCCCTACATTCGCTCTCAGCAGAGTGATGCGGTGGTGGAGCATGAAGCCAGCACCTGTCGGTTGTCTGCCGATCAGCTCTTTTACCTCCAGAGCCGGGGCATCGGCTTCGAGGAGGCGGTTTCGATGATGGTCAGTGGGTTTTGTCGTGATGTGTTCAACCAGCTGCCGATGGAATTTGCGGCAGAAGCCGACAAACTTCTGGCCCTCAAGCTTGAGGGATCGGTCGGTTAGTCAGCCACCCGCTGCTGATTTCTCCCTGACGTGTTGTTCTGAAACTCTGTGATCCGTCCTGACGCTCCGGTACTGCTTGAGGTTTGCGATCTGCGCGCCTCCGTTGAAGACCAGCCGATTCTTCATGGCGTCAATCTGACCATTCGTGCCGGCGAGATCCATGCGGTGATGGGTCGTAATGGAAGTGGTAAAAGCACCCTCTCCAAGGTGCTGGCCGGACATCCCGCTTACACCGTCACCGGGGGCACGGTGACGTATCAGGGTCAGAATTTGCTTGAGCTGCAGCCCGAATTGCGGGCCCGCATCGGATTGTTTCTCGGTTTCCAGTACCCGGTTGAGATTCCCGGTGTCAGCAACCTTGAATTTCTGCGGGTTGCCACCAATGCCCGCCGTCAGCAGGTCGGCGAAGCCGAGCTCGACACCTTTGCGTTTGAGGATCTGGTGCGCGAGCGCTTGGCGGTGGTGCAGATGGATCCTGCGTTCCTGGATCGCTCGGTCAACGAAGGTTTCAGCGGTGGCGAGAAGAAGCGCAACGAGATTCTGCAGATGGCCCTGCTGGAGCCGGTGGTGGCGATTCTGGATGAGACCGATTCCGGCCTTGACATCGACGCCCTGCGCATCGTGGCCGCTGGGGTCAACCAGCTGGCCAGCCCCGACAACGCCACCCTGTTGATCACCCATTACCAGCGGTTGCTGGATCTGATCACCCCCGACCATGTGCATGTGATGGCGGCCGGACGCATCCTGCGCAGTGGTGGCCCCGAGCTGGCCCATGAGTTGGAGCGCACCGGCTACGACTGGGTCGACCAGGAGCTCGCCCTGGTCGAGGTGGGCTGATGGTGGCGACGACCCTGACCCAAACCTGGCAGGACCTCGCCGGGGCCGCGCTGCCCTCCCGACGTCAGGAGGACTGGCGTTTCACCGATCTGGCGGTGCTGGCGGCGATTGAACCTCGCCCCTGGAGCGGGGGCGACCCACTGGCGAATCTGCAACTTCCGGCTGGGGTGAGCCGCCTGACGGACAGCGAACTGGCAGCCGTGTCGGGACACACCCTGGCGCGCACCAGCTGTGAGGCGCATTGGCCAGTCCGCTTGAACGCCCAGGCCCGGACTGTGCAGCTGGGCCTGCGGGTCACAGCCCACGACGGCCCACGGGCGCTCGAGCTCCAGCTCGATGCCGGTGGCCAGGGCCAACTGCTGGCTGTGCACCTGGTACTGCTGCTGGAAGCCGGCGCATCGCTGCAGCTGTCACAACGGGTGTCGGCAACCGGCGTCAGCGTGGCGAGCCTGGTGTGCGAAGCCGACCTCGCGGCCGATGCGCACCTCGACTGGGGGCTGGTGGCCCAGGGCCAGGTCGACGCTGTTCTGCTGGCACATCTCGCCGTTGTGCAAGCCCCAGGCAGCACCCTCAACCTGTCGGCGGTCAGCCACGGTTGGGGCCTCAGCCGGCTGGAGCCCCGGGTGCTGCAGGCAGCGGGTGCGGCCCACACCCGCCTGCGGGGTCTGCAATGGGTGGATGACCACCAGCTGGCCGACACCCACAGCCTGGTGCGGTTCGAGGGTCCTGATGGGCAGCTCGATCAGCTGCACAAGACCGTTGCCGAGGGCACCGGCCGCAGCGTGTTCAACGGTGCCGTCCAGGTGCCCCAGGCGGCCCAGCGCACGGATGCGGCTCAACTCAGCCGCACCCTGTTGCTGAGCGACCGTGCCAGGGTCGACACCAAGCCCGAGCTTGAGATCGTCGCTGACGATGTCAAGTGCGCCCATGGCGCCACCGTCAGTCGGCTTCAGCAGGACGAGCTGTTCTATCTGCAGAGCCGCGGCATCGCTGCCGAGCAGGCGGCCCGGCTGTTGCTGGCCGGGTATTGCCAGGATGTGGTGCGGGAGCTTCCGGCCGCCGCTGCTGGCTGGCAGCCCCTGGCCAAGCAGCTGCTGGAGCCCTGAGTCAATGAGCGTTGTGTCTGTGATGGAGAGCCCTCAGGCTTCAGCGTCAGCTGCCGGTGGGCTTGGCGGGACTGCCGACAACCTGGCAGCCCTGACCCGGCCGGATTTTCCGCTGCTGGCGCAGATGGCTTGTCTGGGTCAGCCCCTGATCTATCTGGATCACGCCGCCACCAGTCAGAAGCCGCGCCAGGTGCTTGATGCGCTGCTCCATTACTACGACCACGACAACGCCAATGTGCACCGTGGCGCCCACCAGCTGAGCGCTCGTGCCACCGAGGGGTTTGAGGCAGCCCGCGAGAAGACGGCCCGCTTTGTCGGATCGAGCAACCCGCGCGAGATCGTGTTCACCCGCAATGCCAGCGAGGCGATCAACCTGGTGGCCCGCAGCTGGGGTGAGGCGTTCCTGCGGCCTGGCGACGAGGTGCTGCTCACCGTCATGGAGCACCACAGCAACCTGGTGCCCTGGCAGCTGCTCGCCTCGCGCACCGGCTGTGTGCTGCGCCATGCGGGTCTGACCGAAACAGGCGAGCTGGATCTGGAGGATCTGCGCAGCAAGCTCAACGAGCGCACCCGCCTGGTCAGCCTGGTGAAGGTGAGCAACACCCTGGGTTGCCTCAATCCGATCGAGCAGGTGACCCAGCTGGCCCACAGCGCGGGCGCCCTGGTGCTGGTCGATGGCTGCCAGAGCCTGCCCCACCTGCCGGTGGATGTGAAACAGCTCGATTGTGACTTTCTTGTGGGCAGTTCCCACAAGCTGTGCGGCCCCACGGGGATGGGATTCCTCTGGGCGCGCGAATCCTTGCTGGAGGCCATGCCGCCCTTTCTCGGCGGCGGCGAAATGATCCAGGACGTCTTCCTGGAGCACAGCAGCTGGGCCGATCTGCCCCACAAGTTTGAAGCGGGCACCCCCGCGATCGGCGAAGCGATCGGCATGGGGGCCGCGCTCGATTACCTGAATGCGATTGGTCTCGAGCGCATTCATGCCTGGGAGCAGCAGCTCACCCGTCAGTTGTTTGCCCGGTTGCAGGCGATCGAAGGGCTGCGCATCCTCGGTCCCACGCCTGACCAGCAAAGCGACCGTGGTGCCCTGGCGGCATTTGCTGTCGAGGGCCTGCACGCCAACGACATTGCTGCCCTGCTCGATTCAGCCGGGATCTGCATTCGCAGCGGACACCACTGCACCCAGCCGCTGCACCGTCATTACGGCCTGAGCGGCACGGCGCGGGCCAGCCTCAGCTTCACCACCACCCCCGAGGAGATCGACCGTTTCGCCGACGAGCTCGCTGGCACGATTCAGTTTCTGCGCGAGCACAGTTAGGGCTGGGCTGCCAGTTTCTGGCCGATGCGGGCGGCCACCTGTTGCACGGCCTGGCGCTCTGCGGCGGTGATCGTGCTCTGGCCGATGCGGCTCAGATTGGTGACCAGGATCACGGCGCCGTGCCGGCTGAAGTTCCCATAGAGGGCGGCGGCGTCACTGCCCGGGCCCGTGGCGCCGCTGCCATCGCGCTGCTGGTTTTCAGTCCAGATCGTCGCGCTGCCGCCGCTGCTGAGGGTGCTGATCAGACCGTCCGCACGGCGCACCGTGCCCCTGCACTGGGGAGCTGCGGCGCGCAGGTTCATCCAGGCTTGTTGGGCGGTCTGGATCGAGCGGTAGCGGTACAGCCGGGCGCTCAGCACCAGGCTGTTGTCGTTGGTCAGGGCCAGCAGCAGCGTGTCCACCGTCGCTGGTGCCGCGATGCTCACCTGCTTGCCTCCAGGGCCGGTGGAGCAGAGCTGAAGACCCCAAGGTGCCGTGGGCATCCCCTGAATGACTCTGGTTGTTTGGCCTGAGGCCCCGGCCCGCAGGCCGGGCGGCAGCTCCTGGGGCTTCAGCAGCTCCTGCAGGGGCACCGCTGGTGCGGGTGCCTGGGCCAGAGCCGGCATGCCGCCCAGGGCAGCGGTCAGCACGGCTGCGCCGGCCAGGTGGCGGTGCACGGTCATGGGAGTGGCGTCAACACGGCCAACGCTTCGGCCTGGTGCGCACCTTGCCATCCCCAGCGCCACTGCCAGCCCGCCGCGGTCGCGGCGGCAGCGATGGCTTCACGGTCGGCGGGGATGTCGAAGCCGCTGAGATGGCTGATGACGTGGTTCTTCTGCTCGGCGCTGAGCTGGGGCCAACTGGCGTCGATGCGGCGTTGGTAGCGCGCCACATAGGCCTCGCGGCTCTCACCGGGCTCGCGAAACACGTCGACCCAGATGAACAGACCCCCCGTGCTGATGCGTTGGCGCGCCGCCTTCAGAAAACTCGCTTTGCTCGGGTCGTCGAGGTGGTGGATGGCAAAGGCCGAGTGCAGGATGTCGGTGCTGGGCGGCGCCTCGTTTGGGTGGCTTGACTGCGCGAGACGGTCCTCGGCCCAGGCCTGCAGATCGCCCTCCAGCCACGCGGTTGGGTAGTTCACCGGGCCAAGGGCCTGTTGGGCCATGGGCAGCACGACCCCAGCCAGGTCAAGGCCGGTGTAGTGGCCCAGGGGCAGCCGCTGCAACAGCGGTGCCAGCAGCGCCAGATCCCCGCAGCCCAGATCCACCATGCGGGGTGCCGGGGCATCCGGGCGGCGCGCCTGCAGCCAGCTGTCGATGGCGTTGGCGGTGGCTGCGGCCACGGCGCGGTGCTCCATCAGGTCGTGCTCGACGATCGCCCGGTAGGAGCTCCACTGCCGCTCGAAGAAATCCATCAGGCCGGAGTCGATGGGCCCATCCTGCTGGACCATGCAGCCATGCGTCTGACGTCTCGCCCGACTGCGGCTCAGCTCCAGGAGGTGTTGCGCTTTGCCCGGCGTGCCGGATTCGCGCTGACGCCCCAGGCGCTGCTGCGGCACCAGGCGCTCTGGGGCTCCAGCTGGGTCGGTGGCTATCGCCGCCATCTGTGGCGTGAGCTGCTGCTGCTGCTGGTGCTCGCGTCCTGCCTGAGCGATTGGTTTTAGTCGCAGGGTTCATCCCAGAGATGGGAGCGGCTGTAGGGCCCGCCCGGCAGCTCCCAGAAGCTGCCATCGACAAAGCGGTGGTGACGGTCGAGGCCGTTGATCCTGTCGATCTCGGCAGGGGTGAGCTGCAGCCGGGTTGCCGCCAGGTTGGCGGCCAGACGCTCACGGTGCACCGATTTCGGAATCACCGCCGTGCCGCAGGCCAGCCCCCAGGCCAGCAGCACCTGGGCCGGGCTGGCGCCATGGGCTGCGGCGATGGAGGTGATCACCGGGTCGCTCAGCAGCGGCGCCGGGCCACCGGCGGCCGATGAGCCCAATGGCGAGTAGGCCGTCAGGCCAATGCCATGGCCTTGGCAGAACGCCAGCAGGTCCGGTTGCTGCAGCCAGGGGTGACGCTCCACCTGGTTCATCGCCGGCTGGATGCGGCAGTGGGGCAACAACGCTGCCAGCTTGGCCGTGCTGCAGTTGGACACGCCGATGTGACGCACCAGTCCCGCCTCGACCAGGTCCTCCATGGCGGCCCAGGTCTGTTCCAGCGGCAGCTGCTGCAAGGGGATCTGGTCGTCGGCCACGCTGGGCATCAACACCCCACAGCGGTGAACCACCGGCCAGTGGATCAGGTACAGGTCCAGGTGCTCGAGCTGCAGGTCAGCCAGGGTGGACTCCAGGGCCGGCTTCACCTGCGCTGGAGCGTGGCAGTCGTTCCACAGCTTGCCGGTGATCCAGAGCCTGTCGCGCGTCACCACACCGTCGGCCTGGGATCGGGCCAGCGACGCACCGATTTCGGCTTCGTTGCCGTAAATGCTGGCGCAGTCGATGTGGCGATAGCCCAGCTCCAGGGCCGTGCGCACCGCCTGCCCAACGTCGCCCGGGGCCGCCTTCCAGGTGCCCAGACCCAGGGCCGGCATCCGGTCGCCGCCCGTCAGGCTGATCGAGGGCAGCGCACGGGGATCGTTCATTGCAACCAGGCAACAGGCCCCCAGCCTGGCGACAATCCAAGCCGATTCACCGCTTGCGGTTGCGCTTGATGCCCCGATTGTGTTGGCCCTGGGCCGTCCTGGGCCTGGCCCTGCCGTTGCCAGCCGCGCTGGCCGCTCCTGGTCTGCAGCCTGCAGCCTGCCTGGCGCCAGCTGACCTGAGCGTCCTGTCAGGGACCTGGCAGGCCGAGGCCCTCGCCCATGTGCCCGGCGGTGTGGCCTCCAGTCGCCAGCGGCTGGAGCTGCAGGTCGGCTCCGATGGCCGCGTGCGGGGCCGGCGCGACTGGGCAGCCCTCGACACCACCCCAGGGGCGATACAGGGGCGCGACCGGCAGGGCCAGCCCGCCTTTGGCGATGTGCAGCCGATGATCGGTTGGATCGAGCCCCGCAGCTGCCGGGTGCTGCTGGTCGAAACCGAAGACAGCGGCCGGGTCAGCGGCTGGCTGCGCCGCGATGCCGGTGGGCCGTTCCTCGAGCTCGAGGTCAGCCAGAGCGGCAGCGGCGCCGTCGTGGTGTTCGCCGACTTCCGGCGGCAGGCCAGTGATCAGGCCGGGGCTACGCCCAAGCCCTGATAGCCGCTGATGCTGATGGCGCCTTCTGCCCGCTCGGACAGCCGCGCAAACCGCTGCACACCCAAAGCGATTTGCGCCGCGATGTCGGCAGTGGCCGCTGCCGTTTGCAGGGCCGGCAGCTCCGGATGGATGAACTCCAGCAGATAGGCGCAGAAGTGGTGCACCTGCTCGCGCCCACTGGGGCACCAGGCGTGGATGCCGACCATCTGATTGCCCACGGCGGTAAAACCCGCCTGCTCCAGCAAGGGGCCCAGGCGCGGCCCCGCATGGGCATCGCCATGGCGGTTGAAGTGGGCCACAAAGGCGTCCACCATCGCCTCGATCGCCGCATCGGGCGGCGACACCCGCAGGCTGGCGTAATCGGTTTCGGTGAGGTGGATCGTGCCGCCGGGCCGCAGCACCCGCCGCGCCTCGCGCAGCACCGCCAAGGGGTCGTCCAGGTGCTCGATCACCCACACCAGCCGCACCCGATCGAAGTGCCCATCGGCCCAGGGCAGCGCCGCGCCGTCGCCCACCACCAGCTCCACCGGATTGGTGCTGCCCATGCCCAGTCCCAGGCCATCGAGGTACCCCTGGGCCCCTTCGATCTGCTCAGGGCTGATGTCGATGCCGCTGAGCCGGGCTTGCGGGTGGCTGCGCGCGATCTGGGCCAGCACAGCGCCCACGCCGCAGCCGATCTCGAGCAGCCGCTCGCCGGGGTGCAGTTCCAGATTGGCCGCCAGCAGATCGGCCAGCATCCCTGCCTGCGCGATCAGCCGCTGCTGCTCGCGGGCACTGGTGCCGTGGATGTAGGGCCGCTCGCTCATGGACTTAGCCAGGTTGTTGGCTCAGCCAGGCCGTTGGCTCAGCAAGGACGCTGCCTCAGTGGCCGCCAGCTCCCCGGCCTCGATCGCCCCTTCGAAGTAGCCCGGCCAGCGCGGCGACACTTCGGTGCCGGCCCAGAGCACCCGGCCATGGCTGGTGGGCCCCGGTCCGCCGTGGGCACCGGCTGCCAGGCGGGCGTGGCTGGTCCAGGTGCCCGGGGTTAGAAAGCTGGTGAAGGCGCCACCACTCCAGGGCTCGGCATTCCAGGGCTGCTCGATCAGCTCCAGCGGTGTGCCTGCTTCGGGGCCCCAGTAGCGCACCAGGTCCGCCAGGATCAGCTCGCGCCGCTGGGCTGCGGGTAGGGCTGCCAGCGTCAGTGCGCGTTCGCCGGCCACAAAGCTGGCGAGTACGCCTGAATCCCCTTCAGATGGGCCGCTGTCGGCGGTCAGCTCGAGCAGCGGTAGATCGCCGATGCCCAGACCATTGAGCCCCTGCTCGCGCCAGAAAGGCCGCTCATAAATCGCGAGCACCTTGGTCATGCCCCCCATGGGCAAGCGTTGCAGCAGGGCCCGGTGCGCCGCCGGCAGTTCCGGCTCAAAGCGGATCGCGGCCCGCAGGGGCGGCGGCACGGCCACGATCACCGCCCGCGCCTTGTGCACCTGGCCCGAGGCGGTGTGTACTTCAGCGCCGTCGGAGCTCTGCTCGATGCTCACCACCGCATCGCCCAGTTGCAACGCCTGGGGGTCGCTGCGCTGCAGCTCAGCTGCCAGCAGGGGCGGCACCTGGCCGGCACTGCCGCGCACCAGCCAGGCTTCTGGGGTTTCGTTTTGGGGGGCCACCGCCTGGGTCCAGGCCAGATGCAGGATCGAGGCCTCCCAGGGTTCAAAGCCGCCGGAGCCCCCCAC
>CAZJIF010000055.1:0-11990 GCA_964546045.1 uncultured Klebsiella sp.
CGTCGAGGGTGTAACCCACCGCCAGGCGGGCGGCGATCTTGGCGATCGGGAAGCCCGTCGCCTTGCTGGCCAGGGCCGAGCTGCGCGACACCCGCGGGTTCATCTCGATCACCACCACATCGCCATTGGCGGGGTTGATCGCGAATTGGATGTTGCTGCCGCCCGTGTCGACGCCGATCTCGCGGATGATCGCGATCGCCTGGTCGCGCAGCCGCTGGTACTCGCGGTCGGTCAGGGTCTGGGCCGGCGCCACGGTGATCGAGTCACCGGTGTGCACCCCCATCGGGTCGAGGTTTTCGATGCTGCAGACGATCACCACGTTGTCGGCGGTGTCGCGCATCACCTCGAGTTCGAATTCTTTCCAGCCGAGCAGGGACCGCTCGATCAGGATCTGGCTGACGGGGCTGGCCTCGAGGCCGCTCTTGCAGAAGGCCCTGAACTCGTCGGGGTTGTAGGCGATGCCGCCGCCACTGCCGCCGAGGGTGAAGGCCGGCCGGATGATGCGCGGGTAGGTGCCGATCGCCGCCCCGACAGCCTCGGCTTCCTCCAGGTTGTTGGCGATGCCCGACGGGCAGACGCTGACGCCGATGCGCGCCATCGCCTCCTTGAACAGCAGCCGGTCCTCGGCCTTCTTGATCGCCTCAAGGTTGGCGCCGATCAGCTCGACGCCATGGCGCGCCAGGGTGCCGTCCTCGGCCAGGGCGACCGCCAGGTTGAGCGCCGTCTGGCCGCCCATGGTGGGCAGCAGGGCATCGGGCTTCTCGATCGCAATCACCCGGGCCACCACCTCGGGGGTGAGCGGCTCGATGTAGGTCCGATCCGCCATGTCCGGATCGGTCATGATCGAGGCCGGATTGCTGTTGACCAGCACCACCTCGTAGCCCTCGGCGCGCAGGGCCTTGCACGCCTGGGTGCCCGAATAGTCGAATTCGCAGGCCTGGCCGATCACAATCGGCCCCGAACCCAGCAGCAGGATGCGCCTGAGATCGGACCGGCGGGGCATGGAGCGCTGCGGGCAAACCTGTTCAGCCTCTCATGGTCCGTTCCCCGGTCCGCTGGTCAACGCAATCGCTAACCTGAACCCAACGATGGATCCCAGAACACTTCGATGAGCGAACTCCAGCGCCTGAAGGGGCTGCTGCCCCCCGAAATGCAGAGCTGGGTGTTTGTCGAAGCAGCCGCCTCGGTCGATCCACCCCTGATCACGATTGAAGAGATCGGTCGCGACGAGGTCGAGATCCAGCTGGACCTCGAAAAGTGGGATGCCCTGGCGCTGGATCACCGCAACCTGCTGTTCTGGCATGAGGTGGGGCGGATCCAGAACGATGCGATCCCCCGCGACGGCTGGGAGATGGCAGCCCTGGCCATCGGTCTGGGCGGTGCCATCGGCGAGCTGTGGGTGCAGGACGGGCTGCTGCTGGTGATGGCCCTGGGCCTGTCGGGCTTTGCCGGGTATCGCCTGTACCTCAAAAACAATTCGGAGAAGCGCCTGGCGGATGCGATTGCCGCCGATGAACGGGCGATCGACCTGGCCTGCCGCTTCGGCTACAGCCTGCCCAATGCCTACAAGAGCCTGGGCGGCGCCCTCAAGGATCTGGTCGAGCAGACCCGCAAGAAGAAAAAGCGGGCCTTCTACGAAGACCGGCTCGAGGCCCTGCGCAAGAGTGCCAGCCGTGCCCGTGCCGAAATGGCCCAGCAGCAAGGCTCCCGTCAGTCCGTCACCAGCGAGAACGTCTATGGCTGAGCTGGTGACCGACAGCCGGGCCCTGGCCCTGCTGGCTGCTGAAGCCTGCGACGACCGCAAGGCCGTCGACATCCGCCTGATCCGGGTCGAAGAGGTCAGCTCTCTGGCCGACTGGTTTGTGATCTGCAGCGGCCTGACCGATGTGCAGGTGCGGGCCATCGCCCGCTCCGTCGAAGACAGCCTCGAGACCGAACTGGGTCGCCTGCCCCTGCGGCGCGAGGGCCAGACCGAGGGGCGCTGGGTGCTGCTCGATTACGGCGAGCTGATCGTGCATGTGCTCACCCCCAGCGAGCGCAGCTACTACGACCTTGAGGCGTTCTGGGGCCATGGCGAGCAGGAGCGCTACATCAGCCCTGCTGCTGCACCCGGATCCTGAGGGGCGATGCTGCCGCTGACCGGTGAATCGTCCAGCTGCCCGGTTCCACCCGAGCAGCGCCCCCTGCAGGAGTACGGCCAGCTCTGCAGCTCGTGGTTTTTTGTCTGGCCGGTGGCGAGCTGGTGGTCGCTGCTGCGGCCCCTGCTGATCAGCTGGCTGTTGCTGCTGCCCATGGCCCTGCTGGTGGCCAGCGGCAGCGTGGCCCTGCGGCGCCAGCTGCCGCTGCTGGTGCTGGTGGGGGCGGTGGCCGCGGTGCTGCTGCCGCTGCTGCTGCTGATCCGTCAGTGGCTGGGATGGAGCTATGTGAACCGCCGGCTGGTGGCTGAACGCATCAGCTACGAGGAATCGGGCTGGTACGACGGTCAGGTCTGGGAGAAGCCCCTGGCCTGGCGGCAGCAGGATCTGCTGGTGTCGCGGCACCAGGTGGCTCCGGTGCTGCACAGGCTGCAGCGAACCGGGCTTGGGGTTGCAGCACTGCTGTTGCTGGGGGTGGGCATCTGTCAGGCTCTGGGCAGAGTCCTGCTCCTATGAGCCTGCCTTCCGGTCTTGGCGGCACGTCGCGCCCCTCGGTCTCGCCGCTCGAGGTCAGGTTGCTGCGCAATGGCATCGCCGAATCGCGCCACCGGGTGCATGCGGTGGTGTGTGACGGCCGCGGCAGGGTGTTGATGCGGGCCGGCGACCCTCAGCAGCTGAGCTTTGTGCGCTCGGCGCTCAAGCCCTTTCAGGCGACGGTGTTCGTGGCCAGCGGTGCGGCCGATGCCTGCGGCTGCGGCGAGCGCGGCCTGGCGATCGCCTGTGCCTCCCATGCCGGCACGGCAGCCCATGCCCGCGAGGCTTTTCGCCTGTTGTGGGGGGCCGAGATCGAGCCCGAACAGCTGCAGTGCCCCCTGCCCAACGGCGGCAGCAGCACCCTGGAGCACAACTGTTCGGGCAAGCATGCGGCCTTTTTGGCCACCTGCAAACGCCTGGGCTGGAGCAGCGAGAGCTACCTGCAGAAGGACCATCCCCTGCAGCAGGAGGTGCTGAAGCGGGTGGCCGAGCTGCTGGCCCTGCCTGCGGCCGAACTGGTGGTCGCCCGTGACGACTGCGGTGCGCCCACCCTGCAGCTGCAGCTGGCCCAGATGGCCCTGCTGTATGCCCATCTGGGGGCTGGCGAGCAGCCCGATCTCGAGCGCTTGATGCGGGCCATGCTGGCCCACCCCGAACTGGTGGCGGGCCAGGGGCGGTTCGACACCGAACTGATGCACCAGGGGCATGGCCAGGTCCTCAGCAAGGGCGGTGCCGAGGGCATTCAGTGCCTGAGCCGGGTGGGCGACGGTCTGGGGGTGGCGATCAAGGTGGAAGACGGATCGGCCCGGGCCAAGCACGCCGTGGCGTTGCAGCTGCTGGAGCAGCTGGATTGGCTCACCCCCGAAGCCCTGGGCGATCTGCGGCGCCAGTTCCTGGAGCCGGCGCCCCACCTGCAGCTGCAGGTGGTGGGGGAGCTGCGCAGCACCGCCTAGGCACCCCCCATGTTGTAAGTTGAGGAGACGGCGCGGGGTAGAGCAGCCTGGTAGCTCGTCGGGCTCATAACCCGAAGGTCGCGAGTTCAAATCTCGCCCCCGCCACCAATGCCTCGATGACCCCGGCAGCGACCCTGCCGGGGTTTTCTGTTGGCGGCTTTGGTCCCTGGCTCTCCCTGCGCTTTTCCGTATCCCCCTGAGACCGTTGCTGGACGCTTCGCCTGCTGAGCCCCTCGGCGCTGGGTTTGAGCCCGATGCAATCGTGGTCGGCTCAGGTGCCACCGGCGGCGTGGCGGCGATGGTGCTGGCCGAAGCCGGTCTGCGGGTGCTGGTGCTGGAGGCGGGCCCTGCCCTGCAACCCCGGCAGGCGTTGGGCGCCGAACCGTTGAACAGCCTGCGGCGCCTGACCAACCTGACCAGCGGTCGCCAGCGGCTGCAGCGCCATCACCCCGGCTTCTGGAAGCACAATCCCGAGCTGTTCGTCGATGAGTGGCAGAACCCCTACACCACCCCCGACGAAGCCCCCTTTCTGTGGAGCCGGGGCCGGCAGGTGGGTGGCAAGAGCCTCACCTGGGGGGGCATCACCCTGCGCCTGTCCGATTACGAGTTCAAGGCAGGTGAACGGGATGGCAGCGGCCTGAGCTGGCCGATCGGCAGTGCTGATCTGGCCCCCTACTACGACCGGCTCGAGCGGCTGCTGGGGGTTCATGGTCACCGCGATGGTCTGCCCCAGCTGCCCGACGGTCAGTACCGCCCGCCCCTGCCGCTGACCCCCGGCGAGGCCCATCTGCAGCGTCGCATCGGCGCCGAGCTGGACCTGCCGCTGATCCATTCGCGCGGTTTTGCCCTGCACCGCAGCGCTGGCTGGCCCGCCAGCAGCAGCCCCGGCAGCACCCTGGCCCGGGCCCTGGCCACCGGGCGGGTGCGGGTGCAGGCCGGGGCTGTGGTCAGCCATGTGCTGGTGCAGGACGGCCGGGCCACCGGCGTCGCCTGGGTGGATGCCGCCAGCGGGGCCGAGCGCCGCAGCCGCGCCGCGCTGGTGGTGCTGTGCGCCTCGACGATCGAGAGCGTGCGCATCCTGCTGCACTCGCGCGGCCCCTGGCAGAGCAGCGGACTGGAGGACCCCTCTGGAACCCTGGGTCGCTACCTGATGGACCACATCTCGACCAGCCGCTTCTTTTCGATCCCCGATCAGCCGGCCCCGGCGACGGCGGCCGAGCTGTCGGGGGCCGGCAGCTGCTTCATTCCCAACACGGTCAATCTCGAGGCTGGCGGCAGCGAGGGGTTCAGCGGGGGCTACGGCCTCTGGTGCGCCCTGCAGCGGTTCGATCCGCCGCGGCTGCTGCAGCGCCGCGCCGGCGAGGCGGTGGGGTTCCTGATCGGCCACGGCGAGGTGTTGCCGGCGGCCGACAACCGGGTCAGCCTCAACAGCGATCAGCGCGATGCCTGGGGCCTGCCCACGGCCCACATCGCCTGCCGCTGGGGCGCCAACGAGCAGGCCATGGTCGCCCACATGCAGGCGCGCATGGCCGCGGTGGTGGCCGCCGGCGGCGGGCAGATCAGGCCCCTGCACGAGCTGTTCGTGATGCCCCTGATCGAGCCCCTGGTCAAGGGCAGCCTGGCGGTCAGCGACGGTGCCCCCCCGCCTGGGTATTACATCCATGAGCTGGGGGGAGCCCGCATGGCCGCCGACGCCAGCGGCGGTGTGGTCGACCCCTGGAACCGCTGCTGGGGTGCCCCCAACCTGCTGGTCACCGATGGGGCCTGCTGGCCGCGGGCGGGCTGGCAGAGCCCCACCCTGACCGAAATGGCGATCACCTGGCGGGCCTGTGAGGCGGCGGTGCGCGGGTTTGTCAGCAGCTGACCATCTGCTGGGCCCACCGTGTCAACGGCCACAGTTCGTCCCGGCCCATGCCCGCACAATCCACGGGCGACCTTTCAAGGGTCGGGCAAGGGAGATTCCGGGCGGGGGGTGGCACCTCCGCCTTTTTCATGCCCTGGTTGTCATGCCCTGGTGCGCTCGGCTGCGCGAAACAGACCGTCGAGGTAGTGCTCGCTGACCTGTCTGTCATTGCAGCCGTTCTGGAACAGAAAGCTGGCCAGGGCCGAACTGATCAGCTCCATCTGGTCCCACTGGGGATGGGCGGCCAGGAACTCGCGCATGCCGTCGAGCAGCACCTCGGGCACCTCGGCTTCCAGGCTGATGGTCGGATGGGCGAGCGGTTGTTCGATGCAGCGCTGCAGATGGTCACGCTCGGGCCCCATGGGTTGTTCTCGTTGTCCGCTTGTTCCCAGTAGGCCACGCGCTGCGGATCGGCGTCAAAACCGGCGCATCAGCCCAGACCCAAGCCGGTTCTCATTGAGAACGGCTGGTGTTCCTGGACGCACTCCGCCGTCGGCGGCGACACCGTGGCCCATTGGTCACGTGCGGCTGCCGCTGTCAAGTCGACGGTGAGCAACCCCAGGGTTTCCCCAGATCGGGGCCATCGGCGCGCAGCCCCATTGCATCCTGTGGAAAACCACCCCGCGAGCTGGGGAAAAGGACGCCGGCATGGGGAATGCAGCGATTGATCAGCAGGACTGATGGTGGCGAATCCCTTGAGACACGCGCCGGTTTGAGACGGCCGACACCGCCGGGATCACCCACAAAGCTTCAGCTTTGGCCGTTACCTGGCGTCATCTGCTGGCTGGCGGCATCACCGCAGGCTGCTGGGCCCCAGCGGATGGTCGGCATGGGGATAGGGGGTGTGGTGGTGCTGCCCCGCTTGCTTGTGGTCGTGATCGTGGCTGTGGCTGTGGTCATGGGCGTGGTGGTGCTCCCCCAGGGGAATCGGCACGCCGTCGGGCTGGCAGGCGCCGGTGCATTCGCGCTCGCACAGGTCACAGCCGTCGGTGAGACCTTCGACATGGTGGTGATGGCTGTGCTGGGGCGCACCCACCTCGCGCTCGAAGCCCAGCACCTGCGCCCGGTACTTGCACAACGAACAGTTCATGGCGGTTTCGCCGGCCACCACCTCGTGCACCCGCTCGACAAAGGTGTCCACCACCTGGGGATGCTCACCCAGGTAGGACGCCTGCACGAAGCTGATCTCGCTGTGGTCGGCGGCGACCCGCTCGCTGTGCTGGCGGATGCGGCTCACCAGGACCCCTGAAAACAGGAAATAGGGGAAGACGACGATCCGCTTGAAGCCCAGCCGCACCACATGGCGCAGGCCCGGTTCGACCAGGGGAAAGGTGACGCCGGAATACAGGGTTTCGCCCCAGCCGAAGCCAAAGCCCTCGACCAGCATGCGGGTCACCTTGGCCACATTCGAGTTGGCATCGGGGTCGGACGAGCCCCGTCCGACCACCACCAGCAGGGTGTCGTGCAGCGGTATCGGGGGGCGACCGGCGCGGCGGTCCTCGGCATCGGCCTGATCCAGGGCTTCGCGCACGCGGCCGCCGGCGGCCTGGATCATCTTCAGGTCGACGCCCAGCTCGCGCCCGTAATCGACCCGCAGCCCCGTTTCGGCGGCAAAGGTGTTGAGCACCGACGGGATGTCGTTTTTGGCATGGCCGGCGGCGAACAGCATCGCCGGCACCGCCAGCACGTGCTTGACCCCCTGCTGCTGCAGGCGCTCAAGGCCGTCGCGCAGGATCGGCCGGGCAAATTCGAGGTAGCCGTGCTCGACCGGCAGGGGGGCCAGCCGCTGGGCCACCAGCGCCGCCAGCTGGGCAAATTCGCCCACAGCCAGACGGTTGCGGCTGCCGTGCCCGCAGATCAGCACCCCGATCGGGCCCTGGGGGCCTGGGCTCAGCAGAGGGGATGACGAAGCGAGGGCAACCACCATGACGGCCAGGACCAGCCTTGACCCTATGTCGTCCAGGTGTGGGATCTGGGCGAGGATTGGGCCCCCGGCACCGGTTCATGGCCCTGCGCCTGCCCCCTTACCAGCCCCTGCCGCCGCCGGCTGCGGATCAGCCGCTGCACGAACTGCCGATCGCCAGCCTGCAGCCCACCCAGCTGTGCGTGGGCCTGGCCGAGGTGGCCAGCCGCATCGCCGATTTCGGTGCCGACGATGCCGCCCAGCAGCGCACGTATCTGACCGGCAAGCCGGTGCCCCTGGTGCGCAGCCGCAGTGGGGCGGTCTGGATGGTGGACCGGCACCACCGCCTGCGGGCCCTGATGGAGCTGCAGCCGGACGCCACCGCCTTCGGTTATGTGGTTTTGCAGGTCGACAGTGACGACCGCGCCGTGGTGCTGGAGGCCCTGCACCAGCGGGGGTGGCTGTATCTGTATGACGGTCGCGGCCTGGGCCCCCTGGCCCCGGCGGTGCTGCCGTCCAACCTGCTGGGCCTGCAGGACGATCCTTACCGCAGCCTGGTCTGGAAGCTGAAGAAGGAGAAGGTGATCGCAGCGGCGCCGCTGATCCCCTTCCACGAATTTCGCTGGGGGGCCTGGTTGCGCAGCCGCACCCTGCCCCCCTTCAGCTCGCAGCGGCTGGAGCCGGCCCTGCCCGCCGCCCGCGCCCTGGCCCGCTCGGCCGCGGCTGCCCATCTGGCCGGTTGGAAGGGAGCCTGACGGCCATGGCTGCCTTTCTGGCCCAGAGCCCCCTGGCCACCTTTGCCCTGTTGCTGGCCATCAGCGTGCTGGTGCCGCCGCTGATCCGGCGCCTGGGACTGCCCGATCTGGTGGGCCTGCTGCTGGCGGGGGTGCTGATCGGGCCCCATGCCCTGGGCTGGCTGCAGGAAAACAGCCCGACGGTGCGGCTGCTGGCCGATGTGGGGGTGATCTACCTGCTGTTCATTGCCGGCCTTGAGATTGACCTGGCCCAGTTCCAGCGCATCCGGGCCCGCTCGTTGCGCTTTGGCGTCCTGACCTTCAGCCTGCCGATGCTGGCCGGGGCGCTGTTGGCTCTGCCGTTCGGCTATGCCCCGCTGAGTGCGGTGCTGATCGGCTCGATCCTGGCTTCCCACACGCCGCTGGGCTATCCGATCGTGCGCAGTTATGGGGCCGTGCGTGAAGAGTCGGTGACCGTTGCCATCGGCGGCACGATCTTCACCGACATCGCCGCCCTGCTGGTGCTGGCCCTGTGCATGGGGGTGGGCCGTGGCGATCTCACCGCCACCAGCGTGGCTTTGCTGTTGTTCAAGGTCGCCGTCTATGGCGCCCTGGTGGTGCTGCTGATCACCCGCTTCGGGCGGGTGCTGGTGCAGCGCAGCGTCAACAGCGACAGCCAGCTGTTCGTGGCGGTGCTGCTGGCCCTGTTCGTGGCTGCCCTGGGGGCGGGGTTGGCCGGGGTTGAAAAGATCGTCGGCGCTTTTTTGGCGGGTTTGGCGGTCAACGCGGTGTTGCCCGAAGGCCGGGTCAAGGAGCAGGTGGTGTTCGTCGGGGCCACCCTGTTCATCCCGGTGTTTTTCATCGATCTGGGGCTGCTGCTCGATGTGCCGGTGTTTGCCAGCACGATCCTGGGCTCGGCCTTTGCCCTGGCCCTGATCGCCACCCTGATCGGCAGCAAGGGCCTGGCCTCGTGGTGGGCCGGCCGGCTGTACGGCTACAACGGTGCCCAGGTGTTGACCCTGTGGTCGTTGTCGCTGCCGCAGGTGGCGGCCACCCTGGCGGCCACGTTCGTGGGTTTTCGCGGCGGCCTGCTCGATGAGCGCATGCTCAACAGCGTGCTGGCAATGATGGTGGTCACCGCCAGCCTGGGCCCCTGGTTGACCGGTGTGGCGATGCCCCGTCTGGCGGCGGCGGCGGCGACCCAGGCGGGCCTCAGCGCCGACAGCACGGGCCAGCTGGCCCTGGTGCGCCGTTCGTTGCGGGTGCTGGTGCCGATCGCCAACCCCGAGTCCCTGCAGGGGCTGTTGACTCTGGCTGGCCTGGTCTCCGGGGGAGATCAGGGGGCCAACGGTCAGCTGCTGCCCTTGGTGGTGGTGTCGCCCCGCCAGGTGCAGGCGGGTGGCGAGGCTGACGCTGGCCTGCTGGCCGCCATCGCCGGCGCGCGCACCACCCTGCGCCAGGCCGCCGAGCTGCCCACCACCTGCCCCAGCCGTCCCCTGCTGCGGGTCGATGGCGATGTGGCGGCCGGCATCGCCCGCTCGGCGCTCGAGCAGGGGGCCGATCTGGTGTTGATGGGCATGGGTCCTGGCGCCGCCCTGGGGCGCTGGCTGTTCGGGGATCTGGTGGATGCCACCTGCCGCCAGACCCACTGCCCCGTGGTGGTGGCCCGGCTGTTGCAGCCGCCCGCTGCGCTGCAGCGCCTGCTGGTGCCGATCAAGGATCTGTCGGCCGCCGCGCTCGAGCAGTTTCAGCTGGCCGAGCGCATCGCCACAGCCCTGGGTGGTTCGATCACCCTGTTGCACCTGCACGAGCCCCGGCTGGCGGCCGCCGAGCTGGCCCAACTGGCGGCCCAGTTCGACCGTTGGCGGCCCCGGGCCAGCGCCTCGGCGGCGGCGGTTCCGGTGCAGATCACGATGCGTCCCAACCACGGCATCGAAACCGAGATCGGCCGCGCCAGCAGCGATCACGACTTGGTGATCCTGCGCTCCCAGCGGCGGCTGGTGGCCGGCCTGCCCATCGCCGCCAGCGACCGCACCAGCCGTCTGTTGCGCCAGCTCGACACCTCGGTGCTGGTGATCAGTGATCCGCTGCATTGAGGGGATGAGCGAGCCATCGGCCTACAGCGCCAGCGAGTTGGCCCGTAAAGCGGGGCTCGATCAGGTGCGGTTCTGGCGGCTGCAATGCAACGACCAGGACCTGGTCGGCGAGCTGTACCAACAGCTGCGCGAAGGCGAAACGTGCTTTGTGCGGTTGGCCGAGCAGGCAGTGGACACTTTGGCCCGGGTCGTATGGCCTCAACGCGGTAGGCCTTTGAGCGTGCCTATGGGTTCTCGCCGGCTGCCTACCGGCGTGGCGCGCGGGCGGCACAGCTGGCTTGAGGCTGGGAGCCGTGGGGTTGCGACGAGGGCGGACCGGCAGAGCTCTCAAGCAATCCGGCCCATCTGGTCGGTTTTGGAGAGCGCTGAGTTTGCCTGCGGATCCCGCTGATCACCCCAAGAGTCGTTGCGCTCATCGCGCAGGGCCGGGATGCACTGCCGCGCTTGGGAAGGTGTCCAGAATGGTGTCAACCTTCCCAAGGTCGCCTTTGTCGAGCCCCCTCCTGCGCCAATGGGAGGGCTCTCATGGGGCCATCACCTCTACGGAGCACTGCAGATCGGGTGCCCGTGCGGCACGGGCGTCAGCCGTGAGCAGGGTGGCGCCCAGTCGTTCGGCCAGAGCCACATACAGCGCGTCGTAGGCCGTGAGGTTGCTGCGCAGCTCCCAGGCCCGCGGCCAAAGGTGACGACTGGCATGGCGACGCAGCCCGAGCTGCTGACTTGTGGTGAGAGCGCTCAGGGCATGCTGTTCAGTTAGACGACCAGCCAGTACGAGCCGTCGTAGTACCGAAAGCACTTCGGCATCGATCAGGTCGGGTGCCTGGAGGTTGGCATCGGCGAGGCGGGCACGGGCTGCGCCATTGATCAACAACGCATGGATCAGGACTGAAGCATCCACCACGACCATCAAGGCTCATTCCGGGACAGGCGCAGGGCTTCGAGAATGTCGCCGGGGTCGACGTTGGCTGAGGGCAGCGCCTGGAGCAGTTCGGCATTGTCGGCGCGACGTGCAGTTTCGCTGAGTTCCTGCAAGGCAAACGTGCTCAGTGGCAATCCCGCGCGGCTTGCCAGTTGTTCCAGACGCTCGGCCACGTCATCGGGAACGTGGCGGATGTAAAGCGTGCGTGTCATGACAACCGTGTGCTTGCTCGCTGCAAGCAGCTTAGGGGCGGTGCGTCTTCGTGCCCTTAAGTCTTCAGGCACCAGCCCCAGGTACAGGCACAGACCGAGTCCATGGCGTGCAGCTTCTCGGGGCGGATCTGGCCGTAACGGTGGCGGATGCGACGTTTGTCGATCGAGCGCAGCTGATCGACCACCGCGTTGGGGCTCCTGCCAGTCTTGATCCGGGGTCCATTGGATTGCGACGCCGGCACCGGGGTGGAGCAGGCTGTCGTCACCGCTGGGGAGCTCGGCCTCCCAGCCCCAAGGCCCCGCAACCTGCCTAAACCTGGGAGACCTGCTGCTTCCCCATGCCCTACCACCACCTGCTGGTGCCCACCGATGGATCGGAGCTGTCGGTGCGGGCGTTGGATCAGGCGATCGGCCTGGCCAAGCTTCTCGGTGCCCAGCTGACCGTGTTGCATGCCCAGCCGCCGGTGCCCCTGCCGATCCTGGGCCTGGGTGATGCGATCGACCCGGTGACGATCGACACCATGATGCGCGCCACCCGGGAGGGTGCCGAAGCCGTGATGGACGCTGCGATCGCCCAGGTGCGCGCCGCCGGCCTGCAGGC
>CAZJIF010000056.1:0-7833 GCA_964546045.1 uncultured Klebsiella sp.
CAGCTCAGGGCTGTGGTGATGAAGCTCGGTTTCTTGGGCGGGGCCGCTGCAAATTCAACCCCGTGCTCCTCGAGCCGTTGGGGCAGATCCATGTCGAAGATCGGTGTCGTCGACAGAACTGTCGGTGCATCTTCGGCTGGGGGAGCCTTGAGTTCGTAGCGGATCTGGTCGCTGGTGATGTAGGCCCGCTTGACGTTGTTGTCGTTGACCTGGTCAATGAACAGCGAATAGGGAACCCGCGGAACCTGAGCTCCTGGATTCGGTAGAAAGTTGCTGAACAGCAGCAAAACGCCAAAGCCGATCAGAATCAGATTGACGATGCCGACGCGTCGGTTGGGCTGATTTTCGTCCTGTCGGATCGCCATGGCGTTTTGCCTCAATGGGCTTGCATGGGGCCCAAACTAGGGCCGCCGCGTGCAGTGACGTTCCGCCGGCTGGGGGGGTTCCCGAACGCATGTGTGGTCGCTTTGCCCTCGAGACGCCGCTGCCGCAGCTCAGGCAGCGCCTGCAGGGGATCTGGCCCGCTGGCCTGGTGCACCATTACGCGCCCAGGGCCCTGATCGCCCCGGGCGAGCCGGTGCTGATCCAGCGCCACGAGCATGGCCGCCTCGAGCCCGCCCTGGTGCTGTGGGGTCTGGTGCCTGACTGGGTCAAGGACCCCCTGGCGCCGGGACCCGATGGCCGCGCCCGGCCCAGACCTTTTAATGCCCGCAGCGAAACCGTGGCCGACAAGGCCACCTTTCGTGGCGCCTGGCGGCATCGGCGCTGCCTGATCCCGGCGGATGGCTTTGTGGAGAAGGGCCATCGCATCGCCCGCCGCGATGGCGCGTCCTTTTGGTTGGCAGGGCTGTGGGAGCGCTGGATCGGTCCCGACGGCAGCGAGCTCGAGACCTGCTGCGTGCTCACCACCCGGCCCAATGCGCTGTTGGCGCCGTTGCACGACCGCATGCCGGTGCTGATCCCCGATGGGCTCGAGGAGCCCTGGTTGGCGCCTGCTGATGGGCCGGGGCTGCGCACCCTGGAGCCCTTGCTGGACCCCTGGGATCCGGCGGGATGGGCTGTGGCCCGGCTAGACCAGGCCCAGCTGGATTTGCCGCTGTGAGCCTTGCGCAACTGGATGCCTTTGTGGCGGGGGCCCGCCAGGATCCGTCACTGCAGGCGCAGCTCGAGCAACCGCTGGACATGGCCGACTTTCTGGCCTTGGCCCGCGGCGCGGGCTATGCCGTGGACGAGGCCGATGTGATCGCCGCGCAGGCGCGTGCCGAGCAGGCCCTCAGCGATCAAGAGCTGCAGCGCCGGGCAGGGGACGAGGCGCGCAAGTTGCGCCACTTCATCAGGGCCTGAACCCAGCCGCCGCGATGCCTGAACGCGTTGCCGACTATCCGCGGCCACCGGCGCTGCTGGCCAGCCACGACCCCGTCCGGGTCGAGGTGCTGGGCCAGGTGCTGTGCGACACCGCAGCAGCTGGTGGGGATGCGGGTCCTTTGGCGATCTGGAAGGTCTGCGAGACCTTTCACCCGCCCACCATCTACCTGCCGCCGGCCGCGATGCGGCTGGAGCTGCTGCAGCCGGCCACAGGCCGCAGCTTTTGCGAGTGGAAGGGGCTGGCCAGCTATTTCGATGTGGTGTCTGGGGGCCGGCGCCTGAGCAGAGCGGTGTGGCACTACCCGGAGCCGACGGCCGCCTTTGCGCCGATTGCCGGTTGGTTTGCCCTGTATCCGGGCCTGATGGATGGGGTCTGGCTGGCTGGTGAGCGGGTGACACCCCAACCAGGAGGGTTCTATGGCGGCTGGATCACGTCGCAGGTGGAGGGGCCGTTCAAAGGCGACCCGCAGCATCCTGAGCTGATCTGAGACCAGCCAGCGGCTGTGCCAGTTGGGCGCCGTGGCTCTCGATTGCGGTGGCCATCGCCAGCAGCAGCTGTTCCTGCAGCTCCAGGGCCTGATCGAGATCACTGCCGCAGAAGCATTGCAGCCGTAGCCGCAAGCCACCCGCTTCCAACCCCACCGCATGCACCCGTTGGGGCAGATCACCTGCAATTCCGGGCGTCTGAGCAAGCTGTCGCCGCAGCTCGGCGGTGATGGCTGCAATCACCCCATGGTCCTGCGCACGCAACAGCACGTCGAGCACCAGTTCGCGCTGCGCGCGCCGGCGGGCGTTGATCACCGCCTCGCGGGCGAAGACCGCATTGGGGACATACAGCGGCTGACGGTCGGGGGTCAGCAGCTCGGTGTAGTACGCGCCGATGCGGCTGACCGTGCCCTGCAGCGTCAGTCCAGGGATCGTCACCTGATCGCCGACCACAAAGGGTCGATTGACGTAGAGCATCACACCGCTGAGCAGGTTTTCGATCAGCGTCCGGGCTCCGAACCCCAGGGCCGCCGCGCTGAAGCCGCTGGCCGCAAACAGCACCCCAGCCGAGACCCCCAGCAGCCGCAGGCTTTCGATCACCCCGATCAGCACCACCGCGGTGGTGATCAGCTTGTTGCTCAGGTCAAACAGGTACTGGCTGCGGCTGCTGTCTGCCGGCCAGAGTCCCTGGTGTTGCTGCACATGGCGGAGCAGCACCCCCTTGCAGCGCAGCAGGGTCCACATCAGCCCCAGGGAGATCAGGCCGTTGCGCACCTGTTCGCCCGTGCGGGGCAGCTCCAGACCCAGCTGGACGCCCAGTTCCACCAGCCACCAGCTGAGGCCTGCCAGCAGCACCGTGGCGCTGATGCTGAGGCGGCAGCGCAGCAGCAGGCGGCGCCCCAGGCTGGTGCTGCCATTGCGGCGGCCCAGCAGATCGAGCAGCAACCAGCACAAGGCCGCGGCGCCCAGGGTGGTCAGCAGGATCGGCAGGGCCAGCAGGTTGCTTGCGGCGGCGGTCATCGGGTGTCCTGGTTGATCCTCCACAGCAGATCAACCCCCAGCCGCTCGGGCGCGGCAGCCTGCCAGGGGCTGAGCTGATCCATGCTGCTGTAGCCCAGATCCCCCAGGGGGGTGCGGGCCGGGACGCCTCCCAGCACCGTTGGTGCGATCACCGCTGCCACCTCCTGGACGCAACCGTTGCCGATGGCCGCGGCTGCCAGGTCGGGGCCGCATTCCCACAACACCTGGTTGCAGCCGCGCTGCGCCAAGGCCTCGAGCAGCTCGATCGGCGTGCAGGCTGGCAGCGCAAGTGTCTGCAGCCCTGGATGGGCTGCGGCGATGGCCGCAAGCCTGGCGCGGGCTGCGGGCGAGGCGTCAGGCCCGTAAACGATCAGGGTGGGGGCCGCGGCGGTGTCCCACAGGCGCGCGGCGGGCGGAAGGTCCAGGCTGCGGCTCATCACCACCCGCAGCGGCTCGGGGTTGCGCTGCCCGCGGCTGGTGAGCAGGGGGTTGTCGGCGCGCAGGGTGCCGCCGCCCACAATCACCGCGTCGCACTGGGAACGCAGGTGGTGCACCCAGCTGCGGGCCGCGGGTCCGCTGATCCACTGACTGACGCCGTTGGGTAGGGCCGTGCGGCCATCAAGGCTCATCGCCCATTTGAGGATTCCCAACGGCCGGCCCGTATCGATGCGGTGCACAAAGGGGCGGTTGAGGCCGCGGGCCTGGGCTTCGCCCACGCCGGTGAGGACTTCGATCCCGGCGGCCTGCAGCTGGGCGATGCCGCCCCCCGCCACCTGGGGGTTGGGGTCGGCCATCGCCACCACCACCCGGGCGATGCCGGCGGCGATCACGGCGCCTGTGCAGGGCGGCGTGCGGCCGTGGTGACAGCAGGGCTCGAGCGTCACCACCAGGGTGCCGCCCCGGGCCCGCTCTCCCGCCTGGGCCAGGGCGTGCACCTCGGCGTGGGGTGTGCCGGCGCGGGCGTGGTACCCCTCGCCCACCAGGGTGCCGGCCGCGTCCAGCACCACCGCCCCCACCAGGGGGTTGGGGCTGGTGCGCCCACGCCCGAGTGCCGCCAGCTCCAGGGCGCGCCGCATCCAGGGCAGCCACTGGGATGCTGCAGCGTTTGAAAGCGCGGGTGGCACTGGAACGGGCGACGCCATCGGGTGGATTCAGGACTCCATGCTGGCTTGTCTTGCACCCCTGCCCGACGCTCTGGTTGCCTGGCTTTGGGCCGATGATCGACCCAGCGCGGAACCCAGTCCTTGTTGGGACCCCACCATGCACAAGCTGACACGCCGCCAATGGCTCATCGGCGCCGGAGTATCCGATCGCGCGGCTGGCTTCGAATTTCCTCTACGACAATGTGATCCCGCAGGCGCTGCTGTTCTGCCGCGACCATGGCACGGTACGCGCCTCTGCCAGATCAAGGCCCAATGCGACCCGGGCAATCTGTTCCGGTTTGAGCAGTCGGTGCGCCCCGGCTGATGGGCTCAGGCCGCCTCCACCAGGCTGCGCCATTCGGCCACCACAAACGGCGGCACCGGCAGCTCCACAAACACGCCCGGCAGGACCAGGCGCAACGGGCGGTCCTTGTGCAGGTCGTGGATCAGGGGCGTCAGGTCAAATTCGGCGGCGGCGTCGCGGCTGTCGGCCGCCAGCTTGGGGTTGGCGGTGGTGATGTCGGCCAGGTCCCAGTGGCGGCGGCCGGCGTTCACCTGCAGAGCCGTGGGGTGATCGAGCCGGACCTTGCCCGGGTAGCCGACGATGCGCAAAGTCAACGGGCTGCCGGGCGGCCCGCTGCGGTAGGCCACCACCTGCCAGCTCTGGTAATCCAGATCACGCAGGCTCTCGAGGCTGCGCACCACCGGGGTGCCGCTCTCGTCGGGGTGGCTGTGCAGCTGGGCCTGGGTTGCAGCAGGCCAGCCCAGCAGCAGGGCGGCGGCCAGCAGCAGGCTGATCAGCCCCTTCATCGCGCTGCCTCCGCCAGCAGCGCAGGTCCACTGGGGATCGGCTGCCAACCGGTGTGGGTGGCCCACAGGGCCCAGATCGCCATCGCCCGTAGGTAGTGGCAGGCCCTGAAGGTGTTCACGGCGGTGATCGCTTCGGGGGTTCTGAACTGCAGGCCGCCTGTGTACACCTGGTTGACCACCGCGCCGGTGATCGCCAGGGCGGTGTCGGTGTCGCCCATCAACCGGTAGTAGGCCGCCAGGCCAAAGTTGATGCCGGTCCACACCTCCAGCGGGTGGGTGCCGTTGGGATCGAGCGGCGTGCCGTCGCGGCGCAGGCCATTGGCCACGCCGAGCCTGCCCCCTTCAAAGCGCTCGAAGCAGGCCTCCTTGATGGCGTTCAGGGCCGAGCGGGCGCGCTCGGCTGACACCACGGGCGGTAGGCCCAGCAGACGGGCATAGAAGTCGCCGCACAGTTGGTCAGCCATGACCACCGGGGTGCCGCTTTCGGCATCGATGTTGTAGTACTCGCCGTTCCAGAGCAGGGCATCGAAGTTGGCACGGCTCTGCCCCAGCCAGTCGCCGAACTGCCGTTGCTGGTTACTGGTGTCAAGACCCAGTTCCAGCTGCAGCCGCTGGGCCATGGCCAGGGCGGCCTCGAGCGCAGCGATCCAGAGCGCGCCGCAATAGGCACTCACCCCCTGCAGCGGCCAGTCGTCAAAGGTCTGGTCCGGGGCGCCGCCGTTGTCGGGCAGGCCGTCACCGTTGCTGTCGAAGGTCTTGAGGTAGTGCAGCGCTTCGACGGCCGCCGGCCAGCAGTCGGCCAGAAAGCGCACGTCCTCGCCCCCCGGGGCCAGCTTGAAGGTGCGCCACACCTGCAGCACAAAGTCGCTGGCCAGGTCCTTCCAGAGGTTGCAGTCCTGGTAGGCGGTGTAGTTGGTGGCATCCCAGGGGCGTTCGTTGGGGGCCCCCAGGTCATGGGGCGTGGCCCCCTTGACCTTGCGGGCCGCTTCGACCCGTCCTTTGCCCTGGGTGAAGTACCAGCCGATCGGCCGTGGGGTGGCATCAGCCGCCGGGATCGCCCGGGCAAAGCTGCGCAGCACCGCTTTGTCGAGCTCGGGCCACAGCTGCAGCAGGGCAAAGGAGCCATAGAGCCGCACATCGAGGCTCTCGTACCAGGCGTAGTCGAGGCACTCGAGCACCCCGAAGCGACCCACCGGATCTTCCGGGCTGGCGGCGCTCCACAGGCTGCCGCCACTGGCCAGGTCGTAGAGCTCGTTGAGCAGGGCCATGCGCACCGGCTCGCTCAGGTCGCTGCGCTGCAGCACCGGTTGTTGCCAGGCGTCGATCGCGGCCCGCCAGCTGCGCCAGTGCTCCAGGGCTTCGGCGGCGATGCCGACGGCGTTGTCTCCCTTGGCTCCAAAAAAGTCGGTGTAGCGGCGCAGGGTCTGGCTTCCCGTGGCAAAGGCCGTGACCGGCAGGTCCCAGCTGATCACCACTGGCAGTTCGGCGGTGGCCCCTGGTTCCAGGCGCAGACGCACGGCAATGGCGGCGCTGCAGGGGTCGTTCGCCCGGCTGCGCCGGTCGTTGTTGCTGTCGGGAATGGTGCCGTCGGCGGCAAAGCTTTGCCACAGTTCGGCGCCCGTGCCACTGGGGTCCCAGCGGCTGCAGCGCAGGATGTCGGCGCTGATGCCGGCCGCCGCCAGGGTGGTCTCGTCGGGGACCGCCAGACACCACTGGCCCTGGCCCTCCTGCACCGGGGTGGAGCGGTCGCCATCAAGCACGATCGCCTTGATGCCGCCCTGCTGGTGCCAGCGGTTGCGCTGCCCCTCGCTGCGGCCGATCGCCGGCACGTAGCGGTGCTCGGGACTGCCGTCGTCCCGGAAATGCACCGACGCCGAGGGATCGGTGTTGGTGAACCAGCCCACCATGTTGCGCCAGCTCAGCAGCAACGACAGCTCGAGTGGCTTGCGGGTGGGGTTGTGCAGCCGCCAGGCAAAGACCGCCACCGGGTAGCTGGTGCGCTGGTAGTCGCCCGGCAGGATCGGGCTGAAGGCGTCGCAGCTCACCTGGGCGTCAAAGACGCCGTCGTAACGGGTGCGGCTGAGCGGGTAGCGGGCCTCGTAGCTGCCCGTGCTGTGGTCGGGGGTGCTGGCGGGATACCAGGTCCAGGCGCTCAGCGGTTCAGCAGGACTGGTGGCATCGGCCTGTGGCTTGACGGCCAGCGCGTGGGCGCGGCTCTCGTTGCCGTTGTGTTCATAGAGGGAAAATTGGCAGTCCGGCAGGGTGCCGAACCAGTGCTCACCCCCGTCGAGATGCCAGAGGTTGAACGAACCATCTGGGCCGCGGCCGATGCAGCCGGCGCCGAATCCCCCCAGCGGCATGCCGTGGTTGGGGCCATCGTCCAGGTTGCTCGCGTAGCGCACCGTGTAGGGCTGTTCCCAGCCCAGCCCAAGGGGGCGGCTCCAGCTGCAGCTCAGCGGTCGGGATCTGTTCGGGGTCCGCTTGCCCCCCGGCCCACGTTTGAAGAGCCCTGAGAGCTTGGAAAGGCCAAGGCGCGCCATGAAGATCCGACCGGCAGGGCAACGGGGTTTGGGGAAGCTTGTCAGAACCCAGATCAGGGTTGCCGCCCTGAAGGGCTGGGACCGTCACCAACCTCCTGGTCGATCAGGGCGTCGAGCGTTGCGGCCGTGCGCACCAGCGCCTGATAGCGCTGAATCAGACGTCGGTTGTGGTCCAGCCAGCTGGCCGGATCGCGCTTGGCCGAATCCCGGCTGGCCATGCTGCCGCCGTTGCCGCCGCCGAGCAGGGCGTCCCCATCCAGCAGCTCCAGATCACCCTGTTGCCCGATCAGGGCCAGCACCAGCTCATGCAGGCGACGGCGTCGCTGCAGCCGCGCGGCCTGCGGGTCTGGCTCGTGTGTCTCCACGTGATCTGTCTGGTTGTGTCCCTCCATGGGATCAGTCTTGCGCTGGCTCAGCCCAAAGATGCTGCCGGCAGTCTGGTCCCGGACCCTTGCCGATCTCGGCACGCC
>CAZJIF010000056.1:7933-11559 GCA_964546045.1 uncultured Klebsiella sp.
TTGCCCCTTTGGCCAGGTCCGATGACCCCAGATCCACCAACATGGAGGGCGATGCTCCGCGACGGGGCGATGCTCCGCGACAACAGTTGATTCAGGTCATCGGAACGGATGCGTCGGGCCTTCAGGGGCTGGGGATGCGGCAACGACGCTTGGTCGATCAGGCCCAGCTGCTGGCAGCCCCCGGTCGCCTGTTGAACGATCTTGCCGCCGATCTGGTCGCACCAGAGTTGCCCGCACTTGATCAGACAGCCGCTGATCAAGCAGCCCCTGTGGAGGGCGCAGGGATGGGGCCAGCCAGAGTTGTGGTGAGCACCGATCAGCCAGCGTTGCTGATCAGCCAGCTGCAGCAGGGCATCGAGCAGGGCCGGCAGATCGTGGTGCTGGCCAGCGGTGACCCCCTGTGGTTTGGCATCGGCCGGATGCTGCTGGATCGTTTTGGCAGCGAGAGGCTGCGTTTCCATCCGGCTCCCAGTTCGTTGCAGCTGGCCTTTGCCCGCATCGGGCGACCCTGGCAGGACGCCGGTTGGGTCAGCCTGCATGGCCGCGAACCCGAACCCCTGGCGGCGCGGCTGCAGCAACGGCCTGCCGCCCTGGCGGTGCTGACCGATCCGTCACGGGGCGGGGCCGAAGCCGTGCGCCGACTGCTGCGGGCATCGGGTTTGGAAGCGGCCTATGGCTTCTGGCTCTGTGAGCGGCTGGGGCATGACAGCGAACGGGTGCAGAAACTCGCCAGCGAAGACCCCATGCCGGCCGATCTGGATCCCCTGCATCTGGTTCTGTTGGTCGCCGAGACACCGGCGGCACCAAGCCCACTGGCCGGCGACCAGGATGAGCTGCCCCTGTTCGGGCTCGACGACGGGGTGTGGCTGCAGCACGAGGACCGGCCGGGGCTGATGACCAAGCGCGAGGTGCGCATTCAGCTGCTGGCCGACCTGCAGCTGCCGGCGGCGGGGGTGCTGTGGGACCTCGGCGCTGGTGTCGGCAGCGTGGGCATCGAAGCCCTGCGGCTGCGGCCCCAACTGCAGCTTTGGGCCGTCGAGCAGCGCGGTGGTGGGGCGGCGCTGATCCGGGCCAATGCCGAGCGCTTCGGCGTCGGGCAGGCCCTGGCTGCCGGAGGGGTGCTCGAAGGCCGGGCGCCGGCGGCCCTGGACCGGTTGCCGGATCCCGATCGGGTGCTGGTGGGCGGTGGCGGCCGCGACCGCGAGGCGATCGTGGCTGCAGTGTTGCAGCGGCTCAGGCCGGGCGGGGTTGTGGTCATTCCCCTGGCGACTGTTGAGGGTCTGGCCGCGTTGCGACCCCTGCTTGAGCAGGCCGGTCTGCAGGTGGGCGTCTCGCAGCTGCAGGCCTGGCGTGGGGCGCCTCTGGCCGATGGCACCCGCCTGGCCCCGCTCAATCCGGTGCTGGTGCTCAGGGGGCAGCGGCGCCCGGTGAGCGGCTGAGCGGCAGCGGTGTGATCGTCACGGGTGTGCCCGCTTTGAGGCCAAGACGGGCGGCCTCGCCCCCGGCCAGCTCCACCACGCCGTCGACGGGCGTGCCTGGGCCGTAGCTGGGGCAGGGCAGGTGCATGCAGGGCCTGGCTTGGGCCACGACGGTCACCACCCGGCCGTCGCGCACAAAGAGCATGTCCAGCGGTTCCGGGGTCAGGTGCATCCAGAACCGCACCGGCGTCGGCGTGCTGTACGGGAACCACATGCCCCGCAGCGGCGCCAGCCGGGGACGGCGTTGCAGGCCAAAGCTCTGCTGTTGCGGGGTGCGGGCCACTTCGAGTCCGATACAGACCGGTTGGCCGCTCAGGCACCACTGGGCGGTGATCGGCAGCTGCTGGGGCGGGCGTGCGGCCTGCCCCTCAGCAGCTGAGCCATCCAGGCCGCTGGCCAGCCCGAGGGCAGCCAGTAGCCCCAGGGGGAGGCCAAGCTGCCAAGCCTTGACGTGGGATCGAACCATTGCTGCACCCATGGCGTTGATCAGCCGTTGAGCAAAGGAGGTTTGGTGGCCAGGCAGTAGCCGTGGCCTCGGATGGTGTGGATCAGACGGCGCTCACCACCGGCCTCCAGCTTTTGGCGCAGGTAGCGCACGTACACCTCGATCACGTTGCTGGCGGCCCCTTGCTGATCGCTCCAGATGTTGCGCAGGATCGTCTCGCGGCTGAGCACCTGGCCAGCCCGTTCGATCAGAAACAGCAGCAACTGGTATTCGCGCGCGGTCAGGGCGATCTGGCGCACGCCGCGGCGCACCTGGCGACGGCTGGGGTTGATGACCAGATCGCCCACCTGCAGGCTTTCGGTGATCGGGCTTTGTTGCCGTTGCAGGCTGGCATGGAGCCGCAGGCGCATCAGCAGATCACTGGGCCCCTGGCTCGACAGCCAGAAATCGTCGGCGCCGGCGCTCAGGCAGCGGCTGCGGGCCTCGAGGCTGTCGTTGCCCAGGTCCAGCAGCATCGGGATCGCACCCAGTTGCTGCCGCAGGGCCGGAATGCCCTCGGCGGCTTCGGCTGACAGCACCACCAGTTCGACCTGCTCTGCCTGGCCCGGTGGGTCGGTGGCCAGCCGGGGTCTGTAGCCCGAAGCCTCGAGCCGGGGGGCCAGCGCTTCGGCCTCGGGGCCGATCAACAGCACGGTGGACGGTTCCATCAGCCCGGTTTGGCCACGTGGGGCAGGCCCCAGCCCAGTTTGTTGCGCAGGCCCTGAAAAAACTCGTGGGTGGCCAGGCGTACACACCGCACCGGATGGTCGCTGCGGCGGATCAGCACCCGGTCTTCGGGCCAGATGTAGCAACCGGCGCTGCCGTCGACGACCATCATCAGCCGCTCGGGCGTCGCCGGAAACACCGTCACCGGTTCGCGGTCGCTGAACACCAGGGCCCTGGAGGCCAGCGAGTGGGGCGCGATCGGGGTCAGCTGCAGCACGGCGCAGTCGGGGGTGATCACCGGGCCGCCAGCGCTCAGGGCATAGGCCGTCGAGCCGGTGGGGGTGGCCAGGATCACGCCATCGGCGGCGATGTCCACCGGCACGTGCCGCCCAATGGCGATCTCGAAGTGGCACATGCTGGTGAGCGGCTCACGGTGCAGGGCCATCTCGTTGAGGCAGAGCACCTCCCAGCGCCGCTGTTCGCCGCGCATGACGCTGACAATCAGCATCGTGCGCTCTTCGATGCTCCAGTCGCCCGCCAGCAACTGGTCGATCACCGCATCCAGCTGGTCGAGGTAGGCCTCGGCCAGAAAGCCCAGGTGCCCGGTGTTGATCGTCAGGATCGGCACGCCGATCGGCGCGGTCATGCGCGCGGCCGACAGCACCGTGCCGTCGCCCCCCAGCACGATCGCCAGCCCCAGGTCAGCGGCAAAGGTGCCCGGCACACAGGCGCGGTAGCCCTGGGTGCGCAGGTGTTGGTCAGGGTTGGCGAAACCCACCATGCCGCCCGAGCTGCTGACCCGCACCACCCCGTGGCCAGCGGCGGCAAAACGCGCCTCGATCGCATCGGCCGTGGCCATGGCCAGGTCCTTGCCGTCGTTGACGATCAGTCCGACGCGGGGCACCGACCGGCAGCAGAGAGCCCATCGAGTTTATGGGGGCAGTGCCGGACCGGCTTGTCGCCTGCGCTGTTCAGAACTGCTCGAGGAAGCGCAGATC
>CAZJIF010000057.1:0-11532 GCA_964546045.1 uncultured Klebsiella sp.
CGATCTGCACCACATGGCGGCGCAGATAGGAGGTGATGTTCTGCAGCACCTCCACGGCGATCAAAATGTTGAGCAGATCCCCCAGCACGCGGGTGAGCTTGTCGCTCAGCCAGGGGGTCGCCGGGTTGGCGATCGCCCAGGCCACCTGCCAGATCAACTGGGCTGCAGCCACCAGCATCACCACCAGCAACACCAGGCCCAGCACCTTGGCGATCCAACGCTCGGCCCCGTCGATCAGGGCCAGATACCGGCTGTCATCCAAAGGGTTCAAAGGTCGGGGCGTCAGTTGCCAAAGGGGGTGTAAGAGGGCTTGGCCGGGGTATCGCCGGGGGGATTGACCAGCTGGGTGTCACAGGTGATGGCGCCGGTCTTGGGGTCGGTGACGCAGTTCTTGGGCTCCACCTTGGTCTCCCGGCCGACCGAGCTACCCGGTCCCAGGATGAACTGCTGCACCTGAGCCACCGCGGGTCCTGCCCCCAGCAGCGCGCTGACGGACGCCACGCACAGCAGCATCAGCGGAGAACGGCAGGGCATCGCTGGAATCGGCAGGGATCGTCCCATCATGACGAGGCCTCCTGGTCCTGGCGGATCTCCTGCAGCAGTAAATCAAGCTGCTCGAGGGATCCGCCCAACCCGGCGGCCGGCTGTCCCAGTTCACCGAGCACGGCGACCTGGTCCTCGCTGTGCCAGTCGGCCTCGATCGCGCACAGCTGGTGCACCAGATCGGTCAGACCACCGTGGCGATAGGTGTGTTCGAGGGCATCGAGCAGCACCGGCATGCGCACCGATGCGGCCCGCAGGGCCCGGCGCAAGTCCGCCTGGGTGCGGCCGGCATGGCGCAGCCAATCTTTGACGAACCCATGCAGGTCCTCGCGTTGGTCGGGGCTGAGGGCGACCACGGCTGTCACTGCCCCAGGGGAAACCAGTGATCCAGCCGGCGCTGGGCACGCTGGCGGATCTCCGGGGTGCGATGGCGCCAGCAGGCTCCGAGCAGGGTGGTCAGGGCCACCAGGTCGTCGCTGAAACCGACCGCTGGCAGCAGGTCCGGCAGCAGGTCCATCGGGATCAGCAAGTAGGTCAGGGCAGCCAGCACTGTCAGCCTGACCTGCGGTGGCGTGTCGGCATCCAGCAACAGCTCGAGACATTCGAAGGCGGGCCGGGCCAGGGCCCTGCCGCCACGCCGCAACAGGCGCAGCAGCAGCTGTTCATCGACGACCGAACTGTCGATCACCTCGACATCGAGCACCCTGCCACTGCTTGCGGCGGCGGCGCCTGTCTGGGTGAACCAGCTGAACACAACCGAGCCCTGCGCTGAGCTCAGGGTAGGGCGTCAGTCGCTGGCAATGAAGCCCGATTCTTGGCCGGCCCGGCGCAGCTTGCGCAGGGCCCGCTGGACCACCTGACGGCAGTACTCCCGGCTGCACCCCAGCTGCCGGGCCACCTCGGCCAGGGTGCGCCATTCGTGGCTGCCGTCCAGCCCAAAGCGCAACATGATCACGGTTCGTTCCTTGGGGGTCAGACAGGCCTGCTCCAGCAGGGACCAGACCACCGTGATGCGCTCAGCCAGCTCGGCCCGCTCCAGCGGCGGCAGTTCTGATGAAGGGAGCACATCGACCAGCTCGGAAGGATCGGATTTGGACTTCACCACCCCCTGCAGGCTGACGGTGACACTGCGCAGTTCACAGGTCAGCAGCTCTTCCACCTCCTGCCGGCTCAGATGCAGCAGCTCAGCCAGGGTGGCGGCACTGGGCAAGGTGCCATTGGCCTGCAGGTAACGCGCCTTGGCGGCGCGAATCTTGGTCAGTTTTTCATTGACATTGACCGGAATGCGGATCGTTCGGCTCTGGGTGGACAGGGCCCTGTTGAGACCCTGACGAATCCACCAGTAGGCATAAGTACTAAATCGGTGGCCCCTTGTCGGGTCGTATTTCTCCACGGCACGGGTCAGACCAAGGGTCCCTTCCTGGATCAGATCCAGCAGATCGAGGCCCTTGCCCTGGTAACGCTTGGCCAGATTGACCACCAGGCGCAGATTGGCCGTGATCATGTGGTTCTTGGCCCGTTCCCCCATGCGCAACGTGCGCCGTTCAAGTTCGTTGTAATCACAGGCCTCGCCCTGACCACCTGCCTGGGCACAGCGCTCGTGCAGGGCAACCATCGCCTGCACCTTGCGGCCAAGTGTCAACTCCTGCTCGGGTGTCAGCAACTGATGTCGGCCGATCTCACCGAGAAAAGCACTCAACGAGCTGGCCATGTCGTGGCTGCTGACTGAATTGAACCTAGGGGAATTTCGGTTGGTCCCAAAAACCCTCCGAAAAGCTTCCGACTTTCACCTTTGCTACGCAAGTACAGGATTGCTTCTCAACTCAAGATTTTGTTCTCAACTCCAGAATTTGTTCTGACTTGCTCGGCTGCTGCACACTGATGCCCCGGCCCCACCAGCGCGCGAGCTACGGTCTGGCCCAGCTTCACCACGACCTTCGTCATGCTCAGCCTGGCCGCCATCCCCGCCGACGTGCTGCCCCGGGCCGGCATCGCCTACGTGCACTACCTCAGCTTCATGGTCTGCTTCGGGGCCCTGGTGCTGGAGCGTCGACTGATCAAGCCGGATCCCGACAAACGGGAGGCCACGTTGATGGTGATCACCGATGTGGTCTATGGCCTGGCGGCACTGGCCCTGCTGGTCAGCGGCATCCTGCGGGTGCTGTATTTCGGCCAGGGCAGCGATTTCTACACGGAGAATCCCCTTTTCTGGTGGAAAGTGGGGACCTACCTGGCCGTTGGTGGCCTGTCGCTCTACCCGACGATCACCTACATCCTCTGGGCCCTGCCCCTGCGCAAGGGCGAGCTGCCCAAGGTGAGCCCCCAGCTTGCCAACCGTCTGGCCTGGATCCTCAACATCGAACTGGCCGGATTTGCCGCCATTCCCTTGCTGGCAACCCTGATGGCCCGTGGCGTCGGCCTGCCGTCGGCTTGAACCGTTGCGCTGTTTTGGTGTGAACCGCAGCAGCCGCAACAGGCGGCTCGTGGCCCTGCTGCCGCTTGCGCTGGGCCTGGCGCTGAGCATGATCGGGCCGCTCCTGCAGCCTGCCCAGGCCGGGCCTCGTGAGCAGGTGCAGTCCGCATCAGACGCGCACTGCACGAGCCCGACCCAGGTTCGCCCCCTGGCGCTGCCAGCCCATGCGCTGGCGCCAGCGGCGGCAGCCCCTGCAGCCGACGGCAGCGACTACCGCCATCTGCTGCAGCCCACCCCAGCCGGCTGGCCGATCGTGGACCACTGGTGCGTCTGGATCGAACCAGCCAACGCTGAGGCTGGAACCGCCGAAGCCCAGCGCCAGGCCGCCTGGAGCGCCGCCGTTGAGACGGCACTGCAGCAGTGGGCGGGTCTGCTCAAGATCAGCCGGGTGAGCCACCCCGATCAGGCCCAGGTGCGCCTGTGGCGCCGCCGGCCGCCGTTGCAACGGTTGGCCGATGGTCGCCAGCGCGCCAGCCATGGCCGGGCCGTGCTGAGCCTGGTGGCAGCCCAGCGGCAGCAGCAGTGGTGGGCCGAACCGCGCATCGATGTGCTGCTGGATCCGGGTCGGGCGCCCCTGCCGCTGCAGGCCACCGCCCTGCACGAGCTGGGGCATGCCTTTGGGCTCTGGGCCCACAGCGACCACCCGGGCGATGCCATGGCCGCCAAGCCAGGCGCCAGGCCAGTGCTGCAGCTCAGCCGCCGGGATCGGGCCACCCTGCTCTGGCTCCTGCGCCAGAGCAACCGCATGCCGACAGCAGCAACGCCAGCAGAAACCCCAGCAGCTGCACCAGCACCACCGCAGGCCCGGAAGGCAGATTGAAGGCCGCTGAGGCCAGCAGACCGATCACGGCGCCTGCAGCCCCAAGGCCACTGGCCAGCAGTTGGTAACTGGTGAAGCTGCGGGCCAACAGGCGGGCAGCGCTAGCCGGAATCACCACGAAGGCGCTGATCAGCAGGACCCCCACCGCCTTGATCGACAGGGCCACGACAACCGCCAAGGCGACAATGAAGAACAGCCGCTGACGGTCGGCGCCGATCCCGCGCGAGCGGGCCAGGGGTTCATCCACACAGAGCAGGATCTGGGCGCGGCGGTTCAGCACCAGACCGATGACCGCAACAACCAACATCGCGGCCATCAGGGCCAGATCGCGCCAGCTGACCCCCAGGATGTCGCCGAACAGCAGTTGCTGCAGGCCGCCACCGGCACGGGGAAAACGGCTGAGCACCAGCACCGCGATCGCCAGCGACGACGAATACACGATGTTCAGCAAGGCGTCGGCCGACAGACGACTGCGCTCGACCATCAGGTTCACCAGCAGGGCAAACAGCACGGCGAACGGCACCAGCACCAGGGTGGGGTCCAGGCCCAGCAACACCCCCAGGGTGATGCCCAGCAGGGCCGCATGACCCAGGGCATCGCTGAAGAACGACAGCTGGCGCAACACCGCCACACTGCCGAGCAGACCGCCCAGGGCGCCGCTGAGCAGACCCGCCAGCAGGGCTCGCTGCATGAACGGCAGGGTCAGCAGCAGCAGCAGGGGCGCCGTCGTCTCGGCGCTCATGGCTGCAGCGCCTGATGGTGGTGCTGATAGGGCACAAAGCCCTTGCCGTACAGGCGCTCGAGCTGGGCGGTGGTCAGCGCGTGGTCGGGTGCCCCCTGGCAGCGCAGACTGCGGTTCAGGCAGAGCACCCGATCGCAGCTGCGGCGCACCATCTCGAGATCGTGGGAGACCTGCAGGACCGTCCAGCCCTGGCTGCGGCGCAGGTCGAACACCAGGGCATGGAATTGTTCAGCCGCCTGGGGATCGAGGCCCGCCTGGGCTTCATCCAGCACCAGCAACCGCCGCGGCCGCACCACACAGAAGGCCAGCAACACCCGCTTTAACTGCCCGGCGGAGAGCTCGCTGAGCAAGCGCCGCTCCAGGCCCTGGGCGGCGCAGAGCGCGAGCGCCCGGGCCACCGCCTGGCGCCCCTGCCGGGGCGGCACCCCACCCAGCGCCACAAACTCGGCGACGGTCAGGGGCAGACGGCCGCGGGGGGCAAACTGCTGGGGCAGGTAGGCGATCTGATCGCGCACCGCAGCGGGCAACTGGCCGCGGGCACCCAGCGCATGGCCCAGCAGGCGAACGCTGCCCCCCTGCCTGGGGATCAGCCCCAGCAGCGCCTGCACCAGGGTGCTCTTGCCGGCGCCATTGGGGCCGACCAGGGCGGTGTCGGTCTCGGGGGTCAAAGCAAAGCTGACGTCATCGACCACCGGTTGGCCGGCCCGACGCACGCTCAGGTGGCTGACTTCGAGAATCGTTTCACCCATGGTCCCAGGCTAGAAGGCCGGCAGGTCGCTGCAGAACATTGCGAGCTGTTGCGAGCCGTGACGTTGCTTGTGGATTGGGGCGAACCCGCCCCGCGCCTGGCCAATGGGCCATACCTTTCGCCGTTTGCAAGCCCTGCGACCCATGGTCCTGCCCGTTCTGGCCACCCGCCCACTGACCAACAACAGCCGCGTCAGCAGCTTCCTCGTGGCCAGCGAGGAGACCAGCCGCCAGGACCGCGCTGGCGCCGACGCCCTGATCGAGCAGGCCTACCGCCAGATCTTCTTCCACGCCTTCAAGGTCGACCGCGACGCAGTGCTCGAATCGCAGCTGCGTTCCGGAGCGATCACCACCCGCGAGTTTGTGCGCGGCCTGCTGAAGTCGGAGAAATTCCGCAACGACTTCTACCGCTGCAACAGCAATTACCGCATGGTCGAACAGGTGGTGGGCCGGGTGCTGGGCCGGCCGGTTCACGGCGAGGCCGAGCGCATTGCCTGGTCGATCGTGATCGCCCAGCAAGGGCTGCCGGGCTTCATCGATGCCCTGCTCGATTCAGCTGAGTACCGCGACACCTTTGGCGAGGATCTGGTGCCCTACCAGCGCGCGCGCAAGCTGGCCGGCCAAGCCGTGGGCGCCATGCCCTTCAACCAGCAGGCCCCCCGTTACGACGCCTACTGGCGTGAAGCGATGGCCCGCCGTGCCCCCGCCGGCCGCGGCACCGCCTGGACACCCAGCGGCGGCTGGCCCCAGCCCGCCTGGCTGGCCGGACAGCCCACCCCGGCTGTGCAGAACGCCTGGCGCTGGTTCGTGGCCACCGGCGGCTTCGTGCTCACCGGCTTTGTCGTCTGGACGGCGCTGGCCATGCTGAGCACCGCCGCCCAGGGTTGAGCGCCCAGCTCAGCAGCGCCGGGGTGCCCCCCGGCGCTCGGCCAGCACCTGCTGCACCTGGCGCCAGCTGACCCCGTGATGGGCCAGGGCCACCTGCAGATGAAACACGATGTCGGCTGCCTCACCGGCGATCTCGGCGGCGAGGCCGTCCTTGCAGGCCATCACGAATTCGGCGCTTTCCTCGCCGATCTTCTTAAGAATGCGGTTGTCCCCCCCTTCCAGCAGTTTGTTGGTGTAGCTGCCCGGCTCGGGGGTGTCGCGGCGACCTTCGATCACCCGCATCAGCTCGGTGCACACGTCTGCCGGGGGCGGCTCCGCCGCCGCCCCCCCCTGGGACGGCACAGCCCCGTTGTCATAAAAACAGCTGCGGGCACCGGTGTGGCAGGCCACATCGCCGCTCTGCTCAATCGTCAGCAGCAGCACGTCGGCATCGCAGTCGTAGCGCAGGCCCCGCAGGGTCTGGGTGTGGCCGCTCGTGGCGCCTTTGTGCCATAGCTCGGCCCGTGAGCGGCTCCAGTAGTGCACCTCGCCGCTGGCAAGGGTGCGCTCGAGCGCCTCGCGGTTCATCCACGCGACCATCAACACGGCACCGTCCAGCCAGTCCTGGGCCACGGCTGGGATCAGGCCAGCGTCGTTAAAACGGAGCGATTGGATCAGGGCCGGATCAGGGGCCTGAAATGATGCCTGCACGGGTCTGATGCCGTCTGCGTCGATCTTCCCGCAGCACCCCCAACCCCGCCATCGGCCCCCAGCTTCCGGCCATGACCGCCGCGTTCACCTGTTCCAAGACCTTCAGCGGGTTTCCCTGCTGCCATCGCCAGTGGCGCCATGCGGGCCATTGCCGCTACGTGCACGGCTACAGCCGCAGCTTCACCTGCTGGTTTGCGGCCAAGGCCCTGGACGCCAATGGGTTTGTGGTCGACTTCTCAAGCCTGGGCAGCCTGCGCCAGCAATTGGCCGACCAGTTCGATCACACCTTTCTGGTCAATGCCGACGACCCACTGCTGGAGCAATGGCAGGCCCTGCACGGGCAGGGTGCCCTTGATCTGCGGGTGATGGACAACGTCGGCATGGAATCCAGTGCCGAGCTGGTGTGGCAATGGGCCAATGCGTTGCTGCTGCAACGCGACGGCGGCCGCAGCTGTTGCTGCAAAGTCGAAGCCCGTGAAAACGAAACCAACGCCGCTTGTTACGAAGCGCTGCCCGGGTGGTATGCCGACAACGGCTGATGGTTGACGGCCTCGGCCTGATTCAGAACCGGAACGTCACCCCCGTTCCAATGTGATGGGTCCAGCCGCGTCCCCAACCTTCACCCCCCTGCGTGCTGTAAATCGGCCGCCAATGGGCGAACAACACAGCGCCCTTGCGCACAGGCATCTCCAGCGCCAGTTCACCGCCCCAATCCGTGCGGTTGGACAGTCCTGAATAGCTGCCGGGGCTGTAAAAGCGCGGGCCGCCAGAAAGGATCACATTGAGCCGATCAATGTTGAAACCAAATCCCAGCCAAGGATCCGTGTAGTTGCCGATGTAGGTACCTTCCGATTCCCAACCCGTACGGTTCAACAGAGACAGGAAAAGACCGTCGGCAATGGTTTCCAGGCCATCGCCCAGGGCAAAATTGACGTCCCCATCGCCCAGGGCCCACACAACACCGACGCCCACTTCATTCTTGAGACCCATGACGTCCTCACCCTGGTTCTGGGTGACGTAATAGGGCTTCCATTCCACCATCAACGACAGACGATCGTTCGGCTCATAACGGACCTGGAGCTGGCCCCTGACGTCGGCGCGGCGGAAGGGCGTGCCGTCATAAACCTCTTCATCAGCATGGTCCTCTTCGGCATGATCCTCGTCCTCATGGTCTGAATGGTGCTTGTGAACACGGCCATAAAAATGTTCAGCTTCACCCCAGACAAAAGCAGGGCCAACCATGGCTTCGATGGCCAAGCTTCCCTGATTGGCCAGCCCCCATTCCAGGACCACCCCGACTAAGCCATCGATCGCATAGTGACGGGGTTGGTTCTCCAGGTTGTTGTGCAGACCGCCGTGGCCTTCGATGGTGAGCACGGGAGCGATCTGAAAGTCACCCGGTGCCAGGTCTGCCCCACCAGCGGCGCCATGGGCCCGCACGGGCTCTGGCAGGGCGCAAGTCAGAGCCAGACCCGCCGCCGCCGGCAGGGCGAGCGAAACCAGGGATCGGGATGCGTGGAGCATGGCAGGGGTGCGGAAGGGACGAGACGGGGGTTGCAACGTGCTCAGCGAATGGCAGCCCAGCGCTGGGCAAGCCGTTCGGCACCGGCGTAGTCACAGCGGCCGCCCTGGCCGTTGACAAAGGTGCAGACATTGCCCGTGGCGGTTTGCACCGTGGAACGTCCAGGCGCCAGGCCATCGGCCACCAGTGGCGTGGGATTCACAGGGATGCCACTGCTGCGGCTGACCCGACGCAGGGTTTTGGAGATCGGCAGCGACTCGGCAAACAACTGACGGGTGCCTGATTCGCGAATCGCCTTGGCCATGGCGGCAAGGCTGGCGGGCCGAAGCACGCCAGCCGTTGTGAAGGCATCCAGCAGGGGCAGCTCACGAACGCCATAACGCCGCGTCCAGCTGGCGAAGGCTCGGTGCTCGGTCACCAGCACGCGACTGGCCTCGGGCACCGTGCGGATCTGCGCACCAATCCAGCTGCCGAGGTCATCCAAGACCGCGCGGGCAGCCTGGCCGCGCTGCTTGACCCCCGCAGCAGCCGCAGAGGGCAACAGGGTGATCAACTGGGCTTCGACCACACGCACCATGGCGGCGGCTTGGCTGCTGTTGTGCCAGACGTGGGGATCACGACCCGGGCTCTGCGGCACAGCCGCCTCGGCGACCGCTACCCACCGAGGCGAGGCCTGGATCCGCTGCAGGGCAGGGGTGAGGCCATAGCCATTGAGCAGCACCAACCTGGCTTCGGCCAGGGCCTGGCGATCCCGGGGCCTGAGGGCTGCCTGATGGGGATCGGCACCAGCAGGGATCAGGCACGTCACCCGGAGCTGGTCAGCGGCCAGGGCGCGGGTGAGGTCACAGAGCACCCCATCGGCGGCCACCACCAGGGGCGCGCTGGCCGCCGGGGCTGCGGCCCCAGCGCTCAGCGGGGTCAACAGCGCTGTGACAAGCGCCGCTGGCACCCCAAGCGGCACAGACCGACTCGCCCGACCCGCCCGAGCAACACCCACCATCGCCAGCAGCCCTGCGCAATAACGCAAACGATAACGATTCTCATTGCTAGACGTGCACAATGGGTGCCAACCGGGGAATTGGCCCCGCCCGTTGTTTGGCTGTGCCCGTGGATGCGCCCTTGCTGCAAGCTCGCCAGCTGACTTTTGGTTATGGCGCAGCCCCGGTGTTGCAGGCCATCGACCTCGATGTGTCCAAGGGGTCATGCACCTTGATCCGCGGCGACAACGGGGCCGGGAAATCGACCCTGCTGCACCTGTTGCAGGGAAAAGTGCAACCCACGGCTGGCTGGGTGCGCCTATCGGGCCGCCCCCTCCGGGGCCAGCGGCGCCGTCTGGCCCTGGTGCCCCAGGCCCCATCGCTGCGATGGCACTATCCGATCAACCTCGCTGGTCTGGTCGGGATGGGCTGCGGCGACCAGGCGCAGCGCACCGACCAGGCATTGCACCAGGTGGGGCTGGCCGGGCTGGCCCACGCCCCGATCGCAGCCCTGTCAGGGGGGCAACGGCAACGGGCGCTGATCGCCCTGGCCCTGGCCAGCCAGGCCGAGGTGCTGCTGCTGGATGAGCCCTTTGCCTGCCTTGACGACCACAGCCGGCTGCAGCTTGGAGACCTGATCCAGGCCCTGGTGGCCAGCGGCACGGCGGTGGTTCTCACCGCCCACGGGACACTCCCCGGCGCCCTGCCGCAACGCCGTGTGCTGCACCTGCATCAGGGCCAGTTGAAGCAGACAGAGCCTGTTCCAGGGGATCGGCCATGACCATGCTGCTGGAGCCCTGGTGGCTGCTGCCGCTCCTGGTGGCAGGCCTGTGCGGGTTGGTGTGTCCCCTGCTGGGCACGCTGCTGGTGGTGCAGCAGCGGGTGCTCAGCACCAACCTGATGGCCTACGCCGTGCTGCCTGGCGTGGTGGTCGCCAAGACCCTGGGGTGGCCGGTGCTGCTCGGGGGCATGGGGGGCGCCATGGCTGCCGTGCTGCTGGCCGAACTGCTGATGGCGGAGCGGCCCGCCGGCAGTGGCCAGCCTGAGGCGGTGCTCAACACGGTGCTGGCCTCCTGCCTTGCTGTCGGGGTGCTGCTGATCCAGGCGCTGGAGCTGCCGGTGGATCTCGATGGCCTGTTGTTCGGCGATCTGCTGGTGGCGGGTCCCGAGGACCTGATGCGCCTTGTGGTGGCCCTGCTGCTGCTGCTCCTGCTGCTGCGCCTGCGCTTCAGGCAGCTGCAATGGCTGGGCCTGGATCCTGACGGTGCCGCAGACCGTGAGCTGCCCCTACGCGGCCTGCGGCTGGCGATGGCTGGTCTGACCGCCCTGGTGGTGGTGAGTGCCACCGCCGCCGTTGGGCTGGCCCTCGTGATGGCGCTGATCTGTGCGCCTGCACTGGCCGCCTTGTCGGGGGCCACCAGCCTTGGGCAGGCGTTGACACGCGCCGCCGGGCTGGGACTGGGATTGTCCTGCCTGGGATGCAGCCTGTCACTGGCCTTCAACCTGCCGCCGGGCCCCCTGATGGCCTGCTGCTGCCTGCCATTGCTCTGGCTGAAACCCTCAACCCGCTTTTGACAAGGGCCTGGTTCAGCGGCCAGACATGGCGAGAAACACTCAACCGCCAAAGGCCCCAACCAGATCGCTCGTGTTGCGTCGCATCACGCGGAGATAGGTGCCGGGATCCTGGGCTGCCGCCGCACTGCCGGTTTCAATCGGATCAAACACACTGATCCTCACCCCGAGGTCCCTGGCGAGGGTGTTGAACGAGCGCTGGCCCGCCTGGGGTTCGCTCAGCAGGGCCTTGAGCTGGCTCTGCCGCACCTGCGCCACCACCCGCTGAAGATCGGCGGGGCTTGGGCTCAGTTCGGGCACATCCACCAGGAATTGAGCCCTGAGGCCGTACCGCTGGGCGAAGTAGGGAGCGACATCATGAAAGGCGATAAAGGTCTTGCCCTTGTAGGGCTTGAGCTGGGCCGCGATCGCGTTGTTCAGGTCCCGCAACTGGGCGACATAGGCAGCTGCATTGCGCCTGTAGCCGTCAGCGCAGCCGGGGTCGGCTTTCACCAGGCCATCGCGGATGGTTTCCACTTGCTGAACGGCCCGCAGGGGATCAAGCCAGATGTGGGGATT
>CAZJIF010000058.1:0-11438 GCA_964546045.1 uncultured Klebsiella sp.
GGGGATCCACGGCGGTGACATCCACCCCTCGGGCGCGCAGCTCGGCCGACAGCGAACCCGGACCGCCAGGGCCTGACGGCCCAGCCGGCCATAAAAGACCACCTGGTCAAATTCCATCAAGCCGCAGCACAGCCCAGACGCTTAGTAATACCGGCCCGGATACTCGCCCGGATGGTCGATTCGGGTGATGCGGATCCCTGATGCCGACTGGCCGTTAAAGCGCAAGATGTCACTCCCGGACACCCGGTAGCCCAGATCCTGTGCCAGCAGCGACACCTCATCGGCGGTGAGGGCGTCGTCCAGGCGTTGCTGCAGAGCCTGATCGGCCCGCACATGGGCCAGAAACCGCAGCAGCTCACTCTGGGGCACGGTGTTGCCGGCGACAGCCGCACCCTAGGCATGCAGCCAAGGCCAGGATGCTGGGGGATCGACGATTCATGGACGTTGTACGGGAAGAGGAACGGCGCCAACCCTCCACAACGTCAAAAGAGGCGTACGTTGAAGTTGAGGGGAGGCACGGGAGCCGACCCGACCCTCACCCTCCAACAGAGTCCGGCCAGGGATCACCCGAGCCGGTGCGCACAGCGGAGGTGCGCCAACGATGCGACACACCACACGTGAACGCGATGGCGCAGCGCGAACGCCATCCCGTAGCTGCAAAGAGCCACATGCCATCTCTGATTTGCGTCCTGTCCAATCCCGGGCTGCATAACCCGGGCCGGGATCACAACCAAGGCGGTCAAGCCCCGAGCGTCTCGTCTTCCAGACGTGATCCCTTGTCCTCGCCTGCCAGGCCCATGGCAGGAGATGCCTGAATCACAGACACCCGACCTGATCGGGCCCCAGATGCCAAGGCCGCGATCCGCAACCGGTGCTAAGGCGCCCGATCCGGGGCGCCTTTTCAATGTTCCGCCGCCGCCTGCAGCCGAGCGCTGAGGCTGCAGGCAGCCCAAACCATCCACGCTGCTCCCACCGGGACCCCGAGGCAATGCGTGTAAAGACCGATTGTGCGGGGCAGCTGGCGGAGCGAATCTGTCTGCATCAACCCAGGGAGGAGCCACCGATGGCTGACACCCCACCGCAGCACCCGTAGAAGCACCGCTGACTGCAGGCCCCTGCTCCAACAGTCTTCACCCAACCGTGGGCGGGTCGTCAGTTCGGACACTGATCTGGGACGTCTGAACCGTCGACACTCCATCTGCACCGCCTCAGGTGCCCTCTCGGAGACAACACTGCCCACACCTGGACGATTCGGCCCCAGGCGCCAACACCAGCCGCTTCACCCCCACCCCAGAACCTCGTTGAAAGCGTCATGACCCCTGGGCACCACCCAGGGGTTTTTGCTGATCAGGAGCCGTACCAGCAACAGCGCCAGGGTTGGCCCGCTCTTGATCGCAAGATGCTGCAGCTGGCCGACGGCTCCAGCCCCATGAGCACAGCGGTCGCGTTGACCGACTGCATCCTTGAGATCGTTTGTACAGAAAGCGGGCGGCGGGAATCGAACCCGCATCATCAGCTTGGAAGGCTGAGGTTTTACCACTAAACTACGCCCGCGGCCTGGCTGCAAAACCCTTGCAGTGCCTGTTTCCCAGCGCATTGCACCGAGAACCTGCAGCATTATGACCTGCGTTTGGACGCAGCCCCTTGGCCGCTGAGCTTCACGATGCCGCCGACCTGCGCGGCCCGGCCCGCCAACGGTTGCTCTGGGCCTATGGCCTGGGCGATGTCGGCACCGGCATGGGGGCGGCCCTGATTGGCTTCTACCTGCTGCGTTTTTATGTGGCCGCCGGCCTGCCTCCCTGGTTGGCCGGCCTGGCCTATGGCGTGGGCCGCCTCTGGGACGCCGTCAACGACCCCATCGTCGGCTGGCTGAGCGACAAGACCAGCCACCACCCCTGGGGTCCGCGGGTGCCCTGGATCCTGTGGAGCGCCGTCCCCCTGGGGGTGGCCATGGCGGCGATGTGGTGGCTGCCTCCCTGGCAGGACAGCGGCATCCGCTTCTCGATCTTTGTGGCGATCTCGGTGCTCGCCAACAGCCTCTACACCTGCGTCAACCTGCCCTACACCGCACTGGCGGCCGAACTGAGCGGTGATGTCAGCCTGCGCACCCGCCTCAACACGGCCCGCTTCACCGGATCGATCCTGGCGACGATCACCGCCGCCCTGCTGGCCGGGGTGCTGGTGCAGAACCTGGGCGACCCGCGCACCTACCTGCCGGTGGGACTGGTGTCCGGTCTGATCATTGCGCTGACGGCACTGCTGTGCGGCTGGGGGCTGCTGCCGATGGCACGGCGTTGCCGCCGACCCGTCAGCACGCGCGGCACGACACGCAAGCTCTTGCAGCGGGTCGGGCGCAACGGTCGCTTCCTGATGGTGCTGGGCCTCTACCTGCTGCTGTGGTGCGGCCTACAGCTGATGCAGGCGGTGTCGCTGTTCTTTCTGCCGGTGGTGCTGCAGGTTCCCGAAGGTCTGAGCAAATTGATCCTGCTGCCGTTTCTGCTCAGTTCCCTGGCGGGCCTCTGGTTGTGGACAACCGTGGCCCATCGCGGCGGGCGGCTCCTGGCCCTGCGTTGGGGCGGCAGTCTGTGGATTGCCGGCTGCCTGCTCGTGATGGTGCTGCAGCCCCTCGATCCGACTGTGGCGGTGATGGGCAGCACGGCCAACATCCTGAACCTGGCAGCGCTGCTGTTCACGATCGTGCTGGCCGGATTCGGCGCCTCGACGGCCTATCTGATCCCCTGGTCGCTGCTGCCCGATGCGATCGATGCCGATCCCGAGAAACCCGCTGGCCAGTACAGCGCCTGGATGGTGCTGGCCCAGAAGGTCTGCATCAGCGCCGTGATTGCCCTGCTGGGGGTGGTGCTGAGCGCAAGCGGATACAGCGAGACCCTCAGCGCCGCTCAGCAGCCCGGCAGCGCCCTGCTGACAATTCGCTTCTGCATGGGCCTGATCCCGGCCGTGCTGATCGCCCTGGGCCTGGTGGTGATGCGACGCTGGCCCGAGAAGGGTCTCCACCTCAGCAGGCAGCAGCCATGAGCGCACCATCTGACCGCCGGGGCACGCCCTGGCGCCTGCGAAGCCCCCGCTGGTTGAACCGTCTGGGAGCCAGCTGTCTGATCGGCGGGCAGGCCGTCAGCGCCATGGCCAAGGGCAAGGTCAACGTCAATGACCTGATGGCCGAACTGATGGAGGCCGGCCCGGGCAGCTTTCTGATCGTGGTGATCACAGCCCTGGCGGCTGGCACCGTGTTCAACATCCAGGTGGCGGCCGAACTGACCAAGCAGGGGGCCGGGGCCACCGTCGGTGGCCTGCTGGCCCTGGGGCTGGCCCGGGAAATCGCGCCGATCCTGACCGCCACGCTGATCACCGGCAAGGTGGCCACCGCCTATGCGGCCCAGCTGGGCACCATGAAGGTCACCGAGCAGATCGACGCGATCACGATGCTGCGCACCGACCCGGTCGAATACCTGGTGGTGCCGCGGGTGCTGGCCATGGTGGTGATGGCCCCGGTGCAGTGCCTGCTGTTCTTCTGGGTTGGCATCTGGTCAGGCCAGGTCAGCAGCACCTGGCTGTATCAGATCCCGCCAGCTGTGTTCTGGAATTCGGTGCGCACCTGGATGGCGCCGTCAGACTTGCCGGCGATGCTGCTCAAGGCGGTGATTTTCGGCCTGCAGATCGCGGTCATTTCCTGTGGTTGGGGTCTGACCACCCGCGGTGGCCCCAAGGAGGTCGGCAGCAGCACCACCGGCGCTGTGGTCATGATCCTGGTCACCGTGGCGCTGATGGATGCCCTGCTCACCAAACTGCTGTTCGCCTGATGACTGACGACGTCGTGCTGGCGCCCCGTTTCTGGCTGCCCCTGGCTGTGGTGGTTCTGGGCCTGGCGGTGCTGCCGCTGAGCTGGCTGTGGGGCCCGGCGTTGTGGCCGGGCCTGGTGCTCAGCCTGTTCGGCCTGTTTCTGCTGGTGCAGAGCGCCCTGCTGCGGCTGGTGTTCAGCGATGACGCCCTGCTGGTCTGGCGTCAGGAGACGCTGCTGCGCCGCTTTCCCTACAGCGACTGGCTGGGGTGGAGACTGTTCTGGCCGGCTGTGCCGGTGCTGTTTTATTTCCGTGAACAGAAGAGCATTCACCTGTTGCCGGTGTTGTTCGATGCAACGGCCCTGCGCCAACAGCTCGAGACGCGGCTGCCCCAGCTCAGGACGACCGACTGACGCCCATGCCTGATCCCCTGACGCCCGATCCCGCTCCGACCGATGCCCATGGCGAGCTGATCGCCATGGCCCTCCAGGACCTGCGTTCCCAACGCCAGACCCTGCTGGACGAGATCCAGCAGCTGGAGGGGCGGCGCGAGCAGATCAACCGTGAGATCGCCGCCAGCTTCAGCGGCCAGTCCGACCAGATCGCCCGGCGGGTCAAGGGGTTCCAGGAGTACCTGGTGGGCGCCCTGCAGGATCTGGCGGTGGCGGCCGAACAGATCGAGCTCGTGCCCCAACCGGTGCTGGTCAAGCCCTCGCCGCTCGATCAGGCCAACGCCCGTGGGGGCCCAGACAGCAGTGATCCCGGGGCCACGGCAGCGCCACCGGCGGCGGCCGGCCTGTTCGCCGACGATGCCGACCTGATCCGTCAGCAGCTACAGGCTTTTGGCGGCCAGCCTGACTTTTACGCCGAGCCCTGGAACCTGCGCCGCAGCCTTGACACCGAGAGCGCGGCCCTGCTCGACGACTGGTTCCTGGCCCAGGGTGGCCGTGGGGCGCAGAACAGCCGCGGCAGCCGCAGCCGCAACGCCCTGGTCACCGCCGCCGCGATCGGCATCCTGACGCGCCTCTACGGCGAGCGCTTTCAGACCCTGGTGCTGGCCGGCGAACCCGAGCGCCTGGGCGAATGGCGCCGCGGGCTGCAGGACTGCCTGGGCCTGGGCCGCGAGGACTTCGGCCCCAACAGCGGCATCGTGCTGTTCGAGAGGGCCGATGCCCTGATCGAGCGGGCCGACCGGCTCGAAGAACGGGGTGAACTGCCGTTCATCGTCATCGATGCCGGCGTGCCAGCGGTCGAGATCCCCGTGCTGCAGTTTCCGCTGTGGCTGGCCTTTGCCGCCGGCGCCGGCGAACAGGTCGACGACCTGCCCCCCTACTGAACCCAGCTGCCATGACTCCTGGACTGATCCTGCTGTTGCTGCTGGGCGGCTACCTGCTCGGGTCGATCCCGAGTGGCTATCTGGCAGGCCGCTGGCTGGCCGGCCTTGACATCCGCCGGGAGGGCTCGGGCTCCACCGGCGCCACCAACGTGCTGCGCGTGCTGGGCAAGGGTCCAGCGCTGGTGGTGTTTCTGATCGATGTGCTCAAGGGCACCGCCGCCGTGCTGCTGGCCAAGGCCGTGCTCGAGCCCCTGGGCACACCCCTGGGCAGCCAGACCTGGCTGCTCGACAGCGTCGTGGTGGCCTGCGGCCTGGCGGCCCTGGCCGGTCACAGCTTCCCGATCTGGCTGGGGGGCAAGGGGGGCAAGGCGGTGGCCACGGGTCTGGGCATGCTGCTGGGTCTGGCGACACCGGTGGGGCTGGCCTGCTTCGGCGTGTTTCTGGCGGTGCTGAGTGTCAGCCGCATCGTCTCGCTGTCGAGCATTGCCGCTGCCGCGGCCCTGCCCCTGCTGATGCTGGGCTGGTTTGCCACCGAGGGCCTGGGCCTGCGCTGGCCTTACCTGATCCTGGCGCTGCTGACCAGCGTGCTGGTGATCGTGCGCCACCGGGCCAACATCCAGCGGCTGTTGGCCGGCACCGAACCCAGGCTGGGCCAGAAGCGCGCCTGAGGGCGCAGCTTCGGCTAGGCCAGTTCGCGGCTGCGCTCGGCAGCGGCCACAACGGCCTCGATCAGGGCCGAGCGCAGACCGGCCCGCTCGAGCTGCCGCAGACCGGCGATCGTGGTGCCGCCAGGGCTGCTCACCATGTCCTTGAGCTGGGCCGGGTGCAACTGCTGCTGCTCCAACAACGCGGCCGTGCCGGCCAGGGTGCGGGGAGCCAGCTGCAGGGCCAGATCCCGCGGCAGCCCGGCGGCTACAGCGCCGTCGGCCATCGCTTCGGCCACCAGGGCCACAAAGGCCGGCCCGCTGCTGGTGAGCGCCAGAAAGCCATCGAGCTGGGCCTCGGGCAGGGGCAGCACCTGCCCCACCGCCGCAAACAGACGTTCAAGCCACTGGCGCTCGTGCGGTTCGACCGCTGCGCCATAGGCCAGGCCCGTCAGCCCCGCACGCACCAGGGCTGGGGTGTTGGGCACCGCACGCACGCAACGCCAGCCGGGAAACAGCGCTTCGAGCCTGGCCAGGGTCACCCCGGCGAGAACCGACACCAGCAGGCGACCGGGCGGGCCGGGGTCGGCTCCAGCGCTGCTTGCAACGGCCTGGAGCTGCTGGGGCTTGACCGCCAGCAACACCACCTGGGCGGACCAGGCTTCAGCGGCCTCGGTGCCCAGCGGGCAGGGCCAGAGGGGGGCCAAACGCTGAACCGAGGTGTTGCTGGCCACCACGGCCCGCACCTGGTCGGCCTGCAGCAACCCCAGATCCAACCAGGGACGCAACAGGGCCTGGGCCATGCGGCCCAGGCCCACCACCCCGAGGCGTGGGCTCACAGGGCGCTGGCCATCTCCTGACGGCCCCAGGCTGGGCTGGGAGCGGCCTCCTGGGTGTCCGCCAGGCTGCTGCTGGGGGTGTGGGTGACCATCGTCGGCGAGGTGACCTCCTCAGCACCGGTGGTGGTCACGGTGACGCAGCTGGGGGCGAACAAAAAGATGCTCTCGCCGACCCGCTCCTGATGGCCGTCAATAGCAAAGGTGCCACCAGCGACAAAGTCGACGGCACGCTGGGCCTGGTCCGGATCCATCATCGTGAGGTTGAGGATCACGGTCTTGCGATCACGCAGGGCCTGAATGGCCCGGGGCATCTCATCAAAGCTGCGGGGCTCCATCAGGGTCACCTCGGCGGCGGCGCTGGTCAGCCCAGGCATGCCGATCACATTGGTGCCGGCAAAGGGGTCCTCGCCGCGAAACTCACCCAGAGGGGCCAGGGCGCCGCTTTTGGCAAACGCGGAGGACGACGACTCGGGCAACTCGCCACCGTCGTAATCGAGCTCATCATCAAAGTCTCCGTCTAGGTAGTCGTCACCAGAGACGACAGCGCGAAGGCGGGAGAACAGCGACACGAAGACAACCTCAATGGTCCTTGGACCCTGGATAGCGTCCCTAACGAGCGGAGGCAAGGGTTTCAGCCCGCGATCGGCGTCCTTTCGCCGAACAGGGCGCTGCCGATGCGCACCCAGGTGCTGCCGGCGGCGGCGGCGGCACGCCAGTCGCCGCTCATGCCCATCGAGCAGCCGCTGAGTCCGAGCTGATCGGCCAGCTGCCGGCAGGCGGCAAACACCCGGCGGCTTTCGTCGGCCCCCAGGCCCAGCGGCGTGATCGTCATCAGCCCCAGAGGCCGGGCCGGTGCCAGATCGCACAGCTGGGGCCACTGCGCACAGAGTTCGTCAGGGCTGAAGCCACCTTTGCTCGGATCAGGGCGGAACTTGACCTGAAAGAACAAGCCCGGGGTCAGGTTCTCCTCGGCGGCGATGCGCGCTACCCGTTGGGCCAACGGCAGGCTGTCGATCGAATGGATCGTGCCGAACCGCTGCAGCACAGGCCTGACCTTGTTGGCCTGCAGCCGGCCGATGAAATGCCAGTCGAGGGGCTCAAGATCACTGAGCTGGGCCTGTTTGGCCGTGGCTTCCTGCAGACGGCTCTCACCAAAGCTGCGCTGGCCCAGGCCGACAGCCGCGCGAACCGCTGCGGCGTCCTGCCCCTTGCTGATCGCCAACAGCCGGGTGCCCGCCGGCAGCTCGGCCCGAATCTGCTGCAACCGGACCGCCAGGGGGCCGGACAGATCAGCGTGCATCGCAGCAGTCAGATGAAGGTCTGATCAAACAGCTGACGCCAATGGGCGTGGACCTCTGGACCGGTCCGACGGGCTCTTGAAAGATTCTGTTCGGCCAGATGGCGGGCATCCATCAACGGAACCACCTCAAACATGGCACCCCTTGGCTGCAGGGTGACCACAAAAAAGATCCGCTGGGCATAGAGCGTCGCGTACAGATCGCGGCCATCGTCAACCGGTGCCACCCGATAGAGCAGGCCGAAGGTCGGGTGATTGAGATAACGCTCAGCGCTCAAATCAAGGGGCGCAACCGCGCCATCCACTGGAGCCATTAAAGAGTACCGAGTTTCCAACGCAACATCAGCAGTAACAGCAGCGCAACCATCGCGCCACCATTAAGGGCCACCGCCCTGGCATGCCCCTGCCCCAGCGCCCGCGGGTCCAGCCAGTGGCCGCCCCGGGCCAACAGGGCATCGGCCCCCTGCTCGGCCCGCAGCAGCACGTTGGCCAGCAGGCGCTCGCCCACGGCCAGCACCAGTGCCAGACCACCCTTGAAGCCAAGCCGCTTGAACACCACCGCCCGGGTGGCCAGGGCACGCAGCAGGTTCTGCAGCTCTTCCTGAACCAGGGGTAAAAAACGCAACGCCAGCAGCAGGGTGAACCCCAGGCGCCCCACCGGCAGGCCGAGGCGCTCCAGGGGTGTCAACGACCAGCTGATCGCCCACACCAGCTGCTCGGGCGGGGTGGTCAACAGCATCAGGTTGGCGCTGTGCACCAGGGTGACCAGCAAGGTGGCGCCGCTGATGCCCAGCTCGAGCGAACGACGGGTCACCTGCAAGGGGCCCAGGCGCCACAGCTCCCAGGCGGCTCCGCTGCGCTCGGCGGGCGGTTGCTGGGGAGGCCCGGGCACCAGCCGCAGCTCGGCCGGGGGGCGCTGCAAGGGTGCTGCCGGCAGCGAGCCGGTCGGCAGCACGGCCGCCAGACCACCCACCGCCAGGGCCAACGCCAGCAGCAGCGCCACCCCGCGGCCCCACAACCGCAGCGGCAACCCACTGACCAGCGTCAGCAGCAGCAGCAGGGCCACCAGGGCCAGACGCCACAACGAGCCAGCCAGGATTGGCGTCACCAGAAAGGCGACCGTCCAGGCCAGCTTGAGCCGCGGATCGAGCCTGACCAGCCAACTGCCGGACCCGTCGACGTACTGCCCGATCGGCAGCTGACGCAGCCAGTCCATCAGCGCTCCATCCCCGCCGGCTCAGCGACCGCGACTCTGCTGTCGGGCCAGGTCTCGCTCGGCATCGCGCTGCTGCTTGCCGCGCCAGAACAGCTTGATCGGCGTGCCCTCAAAGCCCAGGCCCTCACGGATCTGACGCTCGACATAGCGGCGATACGTGTCGCCAAACAGCTTGGGGTCGTTGACGAACAGGGTGAAGCTGGGGGGCCTGACGGCCACCTGGGTGCCGTAATACAGCTTGCCGCTGCGGCCGCCCCGGGTGGCGGGTGGGGTGCGCCAGCTCAGGGCCTCGGTGAGCACCTCATTGACCACCGAAGTGCTCACACGGCGGCGGTGCTGCTCAACCGCCAGCAGTGCCAGGGGAAAGATCGCTTCGACCCGCTGACCGCTCAGGGCCGACGTGAACAGCATCGGCGCCCAATCGAGGAAATACAGCTTGGCGCGCAGCTCCCGTTCCATCGCCGGCATGGTGTGGGAGTCCTTTTCAATCGCGTCCCACTTGTTGACCACCACCACGCAGGCACGGCCGTCCTCTTCGATGCGGCCCGCCAGGCGCTGGTCCTGCTCGGTGACCCCGTCGAGGGCATCAATCACCAGCACGCACACATCACTGCGCTCGATCGCCTTGAAGCTGCGGTTGATGCCGAAGAACTCGGGGCCGTAGTTCACCGAGCGCTTGCGGCGGATGCCCGCGGTGTCGAGAATCTTCCAGGTCTTGCCCTCGCGCTCGATCGTGGTGTCGATCGTGTCGCGGGTGGTGCCGCGAATCGGGCTGACGATCGCTCGCTTCTCGCCGCAGATCGCATTGAGCAGGCTCGATTTGCCGACGTTGGGGCGACCGATGATCGCCAGCTGAACCGGTTCTTCAGCGTCCTCTTCGGTCGTTGGTGGCAGAAAGCTGATCACCTGATCGAGCAGGTCGCCGGTGCCCGCCCCATGGATGGCCGAAATCGGCTGGGGTTCACCCAGGCCCAGACCCCAGAACTCGGCCGCCATCGCCAAACCGGCATCCGGCGACTCGCATTTGTTGACCGCCAGCAGCACCGGCACCTTGTGGCCACGCAGCCAGACGGCGATCGACTCGTCGGCGGCGGTGCAACCCTGCTGCCCGTCGACGATCACCAGGGCCACCGAGGCCTCGGCCAGGGCCAGGTTGGCCTGCTCGCGGATCTCGGGCAAAAACTCGCTGTCGTCGTCAAACACAAGCCCGCCGGTGTCCACCACCCGAAAGGTGCGGTCGCGCCAGAACCCTTCCTGGTAGGTGCGGTCGCGGGTGACACCGGGCTGGTCGTGCACGATCGCCTCGCGGCTGCGGCACAACCGATTCACCAATGTCGATTTGCCCACATTGGGCCGGCCGATGATGGCCACAACCGGAAGCGCCAAGCGGCTTATCACAACAACTGTCCTGAGTTGACCTTACAGGCCGGCACCCGAGGCGGGATCCTGGCCCAGGTCAAGTGCAGAGCCGGGGCCCGGATGAACACCGTTGTGTTGAAACGCCTGCTGGAACAGCGGCACAACTACTACCGGTCCCTGCTGGTGATCGAGGTGCTGGTGCTGATCAGCCTGAGCTCCCTGCAACGGGCACCGCAGCTGGTGGGGGTGACCTACGTGGTCATCTCGGGTGTCGGGGCGCTGCTCGATTCCCCCCTGCTGCCCAAACACCGGCTGCAGCCCGCCGACGTGGGCACCCTGACGACGCGCTTGCGCCATCGCGTCAGCCGCGTGCTGTTGCGCCGCCGCCTGGTGGTGGTGGGCTGGCTGAGCTGTCTGGTGATGGAGGTGCTGTGGCAGAGCGCTCTGGTGCTGAGCCCGGCGCTGGCCGTGCAGCTCAGTGCACCTCACCTGGTGATCTGGTTGCTGCTGCTGCTGTTTCTGCTGTGGGGCCTGGTGAACGCCCTGGCCGAGGAGCCGGTGTTCAACGGGTCGGTGCTGATGGGTGCGGCGGCCGGGTACCTGCTGGTCGGGTTTGCCGGCGGCATCGTGCTCAACTCACTGCTGGTGCTCGAACCGGCGGCCTTTGCGCTGCCGCATCAGCACAGTGACCTACCGGCCGCCGTCGCCCATGCGCCGACGGTGCTGGGGGCCGCCTTCGGCTGCCTGACCACCCTGGGCACGCCGGTGCTGAAGCTGGACCACCTGGCGGTCCAGACCGCCGCCGTGGCGATCGCGGTGGTGGGACAGCTCTACATCGCCATCCTGATCGCCGGGGTGCTGGGCAAGCCCCGCCAGCTGGCAGCTCTGCGCAAAGCCCAGCTGCGACGCGCGCCCATGGCCGGGACCCGGAGCAGCCGGCGACCGCGGCG
>CAZJIF010000059.1:0-11222 GCA_964546045.1 uncultured Klebsiella sp.
GTTCATGGGTCAACAGCGGCACGCGGCCGATGTCGCGCAGGTAGCTGCGCACCAGGTCGCCATCGGCGGCGGGTGCAACACGCCCCTGCTGGGAGGAAACGGCGGTAGCGACGACCACGGGGCCAATGCCTTGAAGATCTGTAAAGCCTAACCTGAAGAAGTGTGAACTCCTCTCATCTGGGCCTCAATGGGCCCACTGCAGCAGCCAGGCCGCCAGGTTCAGGTAGATGAAGACACCGGCCACGTCGGTGGCCGTGGCGATGAAGGGTGCCGACATCAGGGCGGGGTCGAGCCCGATGCGGTCAAACAGCAACGGCAGCGCCGCACCGGCGGTCGCCGCCAGGGTGGTGATCGCCACCAGAGCCAGCCCGGCAGCCCAGGCCACCAACCAGTTGCCATGGGACACGTAACCGGCCCAGGGCACCACAACCACCATCATCAACAGCCCCAGCATCGCCCCGGCCAGGGCCTCCCGGGCGATCGCCAGACCCGGGCCCAGGCTCTGGATGCGCTGGGTGCTGAGGCCGCGGATCACCACCGTCGAGCTCTGGGCCCCAACGTTGCCGCCCGTGCCGATCAGCAGGGGAATGAACGCCGCCAGCACCACCACCTGCTTGAGCACCCCATCCATCGCCGCGATCACAGCGGCGGTGCCGCTGTTGGCCAGCAAAAGCACCAGCAGCCAGACCACCCGCCGGCGGGCCACCGTGAACAGGTTGCTCTGGAAGTAGTCGTCCTCGTCGCCCGCCTGCACAGCGCCGGCCGCATAGAGGTCACGGGTGGCCTCCTGCTCGATCACGTCGATCACGTCATCGACCGTGACGATGCCCACCAACCGCTGTTCACGGTCCACCACCGGCACCGCCAGGAAGTCGTAACGCTGAATCGCCCGGGCGACCTCCTCCTGGTCGGTGTCGGTGCTGACGCTGACCACCTCGCGGGTCATGACGTTGCCGATGCGGGCCTCGGGATCGGCGGTGACCAGGTCGCGCAGCGACAGGATCCCGGTCAGATGCCGCGAGGCATCGGTCACGTACAGGGAATAGATCGTCTCGGTGTCCCGGGCCCGGCGCCGGACGATCTCGAGCGCCTGGGCAGCGCTGTGAAACTCCTTGAGATCGATGAACTCGGTGGTCATCAACCGCCCGGCGGTCTCAGCCTCGTATCCGAGCAGCTGTGCTGTGACCCGCCGCTCGGCCGGGCTCAGCTGGGCCAGCAACCGCCGCACCACCTTGGCCGGCAGCTCGTCGAACAGCCGCACCCGGTCGTCGGGTGACATCTCCTCGACCAGTTCCAGCACCTCGCCGCTGCGCAGCCGTTCGAGCAAGGTCTGCTGCACCGCCGGATCGAGGTACTCGTAGACCTCGATCGCCTCGTCTTTGGGCAACAACCGGAAGGCCAGGGCCTGCAGGGTGCGCGGCAAACTGCCGATCGCTTCGGCCGCATCCACCTCCTGCACAGGCTTCAGCAGCAGCTTGGCGCCGTCGTAATTGCCGGCTTCCAGCAGCACCTCCAGCTGCTGGGCCACCACCTCAGCCAGCACGACGCCATTGGTCTCGCTCATGGCCCGGCCTGCGTCAGCCTGAGTTTATGGGTCGCTAAGGTCCGGGGCACCGGTCAATGACCCCAGCTTCCATTTCTCCCATGGCATCCCTCTCGGTCAAGGACGTCAGCGTGCGCGATGCCGGCGGCAACGAGCGTCTGCTGGGTGACTGGGGCGGCCAGGTGCTGTTGATCGTGAATGTGGCCAGCCGCTGTGGTTTCACCCGCCAGTACGCCGGCCTGCAGCAGCTGCAGGAGGCCTACCGGCCGCAGGGATTCGCGGTCCTGGGATTTCCCTGCAACGACTTCGGCGCCCAGGAGCCCGGCACCCTGCCCGAGATCCAGCAGTTCTGTGCTGCGACGTTTGGCGCCAACTTCGAGCTGTTTGAGAAAGTGCACGCCACGGGCAGCAAAACCGAGCCTTACCTGACACTGACCCAGGCCGAACCGGCCGGAGACGTGGCCTGGAACTTCGAGAAATTCCTGATCGGTCGTGACGGCACCGTGCTGGCCCGCTTCAAGAGCGCGGTCGAACCGGAATCACGGGAACTGATCGACGCGATCGAAGCGGCCCTGGCCGCCTGAGCCTCAGCCCGGCAACCAGCCCCGTCGCCGGGTGCCGGCCAGCTCGACCTGAAGCCAGCGTTTGCCGGAGCCGGTGCACCAGCTGCGCAGCACCCGCAGCGGCTCCCCAAGGGGAACCGCTGCAATGGCGGGCGCCTGTTGTTGCGGAGCGCAGCGCAGGGTCAGCCGTGCCGGAGCCAGCAGTGGCTCCTGGGCCGCCTGCCGGCGACGCACCTCGGGCAGGCGGCGTTCAGCACCACCGGCTGGCAGACCGGCGGGGGCCACCAGCGCAAAGCTCAACAGAGCGGCCCAGCGCCAGGCCACCATCAGATGTCGAGCTGGGCGAGGTCGAGTTCAGCGCTGTGGGTCTCGATGAATTCGCGGCGCGGGGCCACCTTGTCACCCATCAGGATCGTGAAGATGCGATCCGCTTCGAGTGCATCCTCGATCTCAACCCGTTTCATCGTGCGCGTAGCGGGATCCATCGTGGTTTCCCACAGCTGCTTGGGCATCATTTCACCGAGACCCTTGAAGCGCTGAATCGTGTAATTGGCCTTCTCGCCAAAACCATCAAGAGTGGACCGCAGATCGGACTCGTTGTAGCAATACGTGTGATTCTTACCGCGCTCAACCTTGTAGAGAGGCGGACAGGCGATGTGGATGTATCCACCCTCGACCAGAGCCTTTTGGTAACGGTAGAAGAACGTCAGCAGCAGGGTACGAATATGGGCACCATCGACATCGGCGTCGGTCATGATGACGATGCGGTGATAGCGAAGATTTTTTTCATCAAAATCTTCGCCCTTGATGCCGAGACCAAGCGCCGTGATCAAGGCCTGGATCTCAGAGTTTTTGTAGATTTTGGCGTCGTCAGTCTTTTCGATGTTGAGAATCTTGCCGCGCAGCGGCAGGATCGCCTGAAAGCGACGGTCCCGCCCCTGTTTGGCCGAGCCGCCTGCCGAATCACCCTCAACGATGTAGATCTCGGATTCCGAAGGATCGCGTGAGCTGCAGTCGGCCAATTTGCCTGGCAGCGTCGAGCTCTCGAGCACGCTCTTGCGGCGCACCAGCTCGCGGGCGCGGCGGGCGGCTTCAGCAGCATTGAAGGCCTGGATGGCTTTTTCCAGGATCAGATCGATCACGGACGGGTTGAATTCCAGGAATTCACCCAGGGCCTCACCGACCAAGGTATCGACAATGCCGCGCACCTCGGTGTTGCCCAGCTTGGTCTTGGTCTGCCCTTCGAACTCAGGTTCGGGAACCTTGACCGAGAGGACCGCGGTCAGACCCTCACGGATGTTTTCACCCGCCAGGTTGGCATCGGCATCCTTGCGTTTGCCACGTTTTTTGGCAAAGGCGTTAAGGGTGCGGGTGAGCACCGTCTTGAGACCTTCAATGTGGGTCCCGCCATCGACGGTGCGGATGTTGTTGGCGAAACCGAGAATGCTGTCCGAATAAGCATCCACACACCACTGCAGGGCCGCCTCAACTTGGACGCCCTCCTTCTCGGAATTGACATAAATGATGTCGGGATGGAGCGGATCCTTCTCGGCATTCATGTAGGCGACATATTCCTTGATGCCGCCGACATAGTGATAGATCTCCTCGTGAGCTTCGCCTTCTGCCGTCAGGGCCGTCGGGCGTTCGTCACGGAAGACGATCCGGACGCCACCGTTGAGATAGGCGAGCTCCCGCAACCGTGACGAGAGGGTCTGGTAATCGAACTCGATGCCGCCGCTGAAGATCTCAATGTCGGGCAGGAAGCGCACGGAGGTGCCAGTGCGGTCCTGCTCGCCTGCGGGCAAGGCTGACGACAGGAGGGTGCCGATCGGCTGGCCCCGCTCAAAGCGCTGGGTGTGCACCTGCTGCTGGCGGTGCACGGTGACCTCCACCCACTCACTGAGGGCGTTGACCACCGAAACGCCGACGCCGTGCAGACCACCCGAAACCTTGTAACCACCTGCGCCGAACTTGCCGCCGGCATGCAGCACGGTCAGCACGGTCTCGAGCGCGCTCTTGCCAGTGCGGGGGTGAACGTCGGTGGGAATGCCGCGGCCGTTGTCGGTGACGCTGCAGGAGCCGTCGGCGTTGAGCACGACCAGGATCTGATCGCAGTGACCGGCGAGGGCCTCGTCGACCGAGTTGTCGACCACCTCATAGACGAGGTGGTGCAGGCCCCGCGGTCCCGTGGTGCCGATGTACATGCCCGGCCGCTTGCGCACCGGCTCCAGACCCTCGAGAACCTGGATCTGCTCGGCGCCGTAGGCAGCCTGAACTTTGCTGGCTTCGCTCATGCAGGTGGGGCTCCCCGGGTCAAGGGCACAGGACAGCAGGTCCCGGGGCGGGAAAAAGACGCCGGGAGCCAGAGCCCCCTTTGCTGAAGAGCAATTTACCACCGGCAACCACAAATGGCAGGCCTCCGGGCGCACCTGGAGGCCTCTGGCGACGGCCTCGACAGGGGGTTGCTATGGCAGCCCTTGCGCCGGCCCCGTCAGCCCCCTCGGCAAAGTGGCAGCCATGGCCCCAGACCCCGAACCCCTGCCCGTCGCAACGCCACCGGCACTGCCATTGGTGATCGTGTTGCTGGGACCGACGGCCAGCGGCAAGACCGACCTGGCGATCGCCCTGGCCCAGACCCTGAAGCTGGCTGTGCTGAACGTCGATTCCAGGCAGGTCTATCGGGGCATGGACGTGGGCACCGCCAAGCCAACGCCGGCCCAGCGGCAGAGGGTGCGTCACGAATTGCTCGATCTGCGGGACCCCGATCAGCCCCTCAACCTGCACGGGTTTTGCAGCCTGGCGAGCGCAGCGGTGGCCGCCGAACACGGGCGAGCCCGCCCCGACCAGCCGATGGCCCTGCTGGCCGGGGGCACGGGGCTGTACCTCAAGGCCCTGACCCAGGGCATGACCCCGCCGGCGGTCGCACCCCAGCCAGCGCTGCGCCGCCAGCTGGAGGCCCTGGGCCAGCCCTGCTGTCACCAGCTGCTGCGCCAGGCCGACCCAGAGGCCGCCGCCCGCATCGCCCCGGCCGATGCGGTGCGCACCCAACGGGCCCTGGAGGTGATCTACGGCACCGGCCGACCCTTGAGCGGCCAGCAGGGCAACGATCCACCGCCCTGGCGGGTGCTGGAGCTGGGGCTCAACCCACCGGATCTGACCGCCCGCATCAGCCAGCGCACCCGGGCGCTCTACGCCGGCGGCCTGATCGAAGAAACCGAGGCCCTGGTGGCCCGCTTCGGACCCCAGCTGGAGCTGCTCAACACCATTGGATATGACGAAGCCAGGCGCCACCTGGATGGTCAGCTGAGCCGGGAGGACGCCATCACCATCACCGAACAACGCACCCGCCAGTACGCCAAACGGCAACGCACCTGGTTCCGCCGCCAGCACCGGCCCCTCTGGCTGGAGGGCACGGATCCGCAGCATCTGCTGGCGCAGGCCTTGAATGCGGTGGCAGGCGTCCTAGGGTGAGGTGTTCCTGTCTCCAAGCCAACCCGGATCCCGACCGCCTGAATGCCTCCACGTCCCCGTTTTGACCGCCGTGCTCCCGTTCGGGAGCTGCCCAACATCAACGAGCGCATCAGCTACCCGAATCTGCGGGTGGTCGACGCCGACGGCAGTCAGCTGGGGGTGATCACGCGGGAAGCGGCGCTGGAAGTCTCCCGGGAACGGGAGCTCGACCTGGTGCTGGTCAGCGAGAAGGCTGACCCGCCGGTCTGCCGGATCATGGATTACGGCAAGTACAAGTTCGAGCAGGAGAAAAAGGCCAAGGAAGCCAAGAAGAAGTCGCATCAGACCGAAGTCAAGGAGGTCAAGATGCGCTACAAGATCGACCAGCACGACTACGACGTGCGCATCGGCCAGGCCGTGCGCTTCCTCAAGGCCGGCGACAAGGTGAAGTGCACGGTGATTTTCCGCGGCCGTGAAATCCAGCACACCGCCCTGGCCGAAGTGCTGCTGATGCGCATGGCCAAGGACCTCGAGGAGAACGCCGAGATCCAGCAGCCGCCCAAGCGCGAAGGGCGCAACATGATCATGTTCCTGAGCCCCCGCAAGCTGGCCGCGGGCAAATCCGCAGCCGGTGACGGCAAGGCCAAGACGGCACGTGAAGGCAAGGACGGCAAGGAGCCCAGACCGGTCCGGGTCGTGACCACGGGAACGGCCGCAGCGGCAGCCAGCGCCGACTGAGGTCAGGCCCGTCGCCGATCAGACCGGCAGCCGCTCGGCCAGGGCATGCAACAAGGTGCGCCAGCCAAGCTCCGAGGCTGCAGCATGAAAGTCGGGCCTGGCCTCACACATGAAGCCATGCCCAGCACCGGGCGCCAGCACCAGCTGCCGCAGACGGCCGTCATCTGTGGGTGCAAGGGCCGCAGCGATGGCCTGCAGCTCGTCTGGAGGCATCAGTGGATCCTGATCGCCGCAGATGCACAGCAGATCCCCCGGGATCTTGGGCACCAGCGTCAACGTCGGGGGACCGCCACCGGGGCAAAAGCTGGACACCCGCGCCCCATAGAAATCGCAGGTGAGCGCCACCTGGGGCAGGGTCGCCACCAGCATCGCCAGGTGACCGCCAAAACAGAACCCCACACAGGCCACAGCCCGGTGCTCCAGGCCCGGCTGCTGTTGCAGCCAGGCGATGGCACGGCCGGCATCGGCCAGACAGTCAGCGGCGCTGAGTCGGTCGCGATGCACCCGCCCCTGGGCCAGCCCCGCCGCGTCATAGTCCAACTGCAGATCAGGAGCCGTGCGCGCAAAGATCGGCATCGCCAGAACCCCATAGCCGGCAGCCGCCAGGCGATCCGCCACCGAGCGCACCCAGGCGTTGAGCCCAAACACCTCCGGCAGCAGCAGCACAGCAGCGCGAGGCTGGCCTGGGTGATCAGGCCTGGCCCACCAACAACGCAACGGTGGCTGGCCCGGGGCAGGGGGCAGGGACAGCCAACCGGCTGCAATCGGTAGGGCGCTCGACACAGCAGAACGGATGATCAGCCCGGCTGGGCCACAACGGCAATTGTCACCCGTGCCAGGGGTCCGTATGGTGGCCAGACGACCATCTGGCCCACTCCGGCGTGCGATTCCACATCCAGCAGGAAAGCGACATCCCGGCCTCAACCCAGCTGTACAACCAGATCTGCTTCGCGATTGCAGCCAGGCATTTCCCGCCGGGGCACCGGCTGCCGAGCACACGCCAGCTGGCCATGCAGACGGGACTGCACCGCAACACCATCAGCAAGGTCTACCGCCAGCTTGAGACGGATGGGGTCGTCGAAGCGATGGCCGGCTCGGGCATTTATGTGCGCGACCAGCAAAATCCCCGCGAACTCAAGCCACCACCGGGGCTGCGGCACAAGGGCATCCCCGACATCGACCGCGAGGTGCGCCAAAGCGTTGATGGTCTGCTGAACGCCGGCTGCACCCTGCAACAGGCCCGCGAGTTGATCACCCGCGAGATCGACTGGCGCCTGCGCTGCGGCGCCCGGGTGCTGGTCAGCACCCCCCGCGAGGACATCGGTGCCTCACTGCTGATCGCCGAGGAATTGACCCCGCATCTTGAGGTGCCGGTGGAGGTGGTGCCGATGGAGGAGCTGGAGGCCGTCCTGGACAGCGCCAACAACGGCACGGTGGTCACCAGCCGCTACTTCCTGGAACCGGTGGAGGAGATCGCCCGCCGCCACAGCGTGCGCGCCGTGCCGGTCGATCTCAATGATTTCCGCCATGAGCTCGACCTGCTCAAGGAACTGCGCACCGGCAGCTGCGTGGGCCTGGTGAGCATCAGCCCAGGCATTTTGCGGGCAGCCGAGGTGATCCTGCACAGCATGCGCGGCAACGATCTGCTGGTGATGACCGCCAATCCGGACACGGGCAGCCGCCTGCTGGCCCTGCTGCGGGCCGCCAGCCACGTGCTGTGCGACCGTCCCAGCCTGCCGATGGTGGACCAGACCCTGCGGCAGAACCGGGCCCAGTTGATGCGGCTGCCGGTGGTGCACTGCGCCCAGAGTTATCTGGGCACGGCCACGATCGATCTGCTGCGCAAGGAAATCGGCCTACTGGGCCCCTAAGCCTGCGTAGGCTCGGCCCATGCTGGACAGCATTCGGGCCGACCTGGCGATCATCCGCGAGCGTGACCCCGCCGCCCGGGGCAGGCTCGAGATCCTGCTCTGCTACCCGGGGTTTCATGCCCTGGTGCTGCACCGCATCAGCCACAGGCTGTGGCAGCTGGACCTGCCACTGCTGCCACGGCTGCTGAGTCAGCTCGGGCGCAGCCTCACCGGCGTCGAGATCCACCCCGGGGCCCGGATCGGCCAGGGGGTGTTCATTGACCACGGCATGGGCGTGGTCATCGGCGAAACCGCGGTGATCGGCAACCACTGCCTGCTGTACCAGGGGGTCACCCTGGGGGGGACAGGCAAGGCGATCGGCAAGCGGCATCCAACCCTGCACGACAACGTCGTCGTGGGGGCCGGAGCCAAGGTGCTGGGCGCAATCACCGTCGGCAGCAACACCCGCATCGGCGCCGGCTCGGTGGTGCTGCGGGACGTGGCCCCGAACAGCACGGTGGTGGGCATCCCAGGGCGGGTCATTCACCAGTCGGGGGTTCGCATCGACCCCCTGGCCCACTCGGCTCTGCCGGATGCCGAAGCCAACGTGATCCGCAACCTGATGGAGCGGATCGATGCCCTCGAAGGCGAGCTGGCCAGCACCCGCGCCTGCCTGCGCCAACTGGCAGCCGGTCGACCGCTGAGCGAACCCTGCGGCGGCGCTGCCCAGAATCTCAAGGACCGGGAGATCCTGGAGTTTCTGGGCGAGTGATCAACCCCGGGGGCGGGGCAGCCCTCAGGCGAGGGTGCCGGCTTCTTCGCTCGCTTGGACGCGGGGCTGGAACATGAACATCGAATAGATCACATTGCGCCGCATCTGCGTCATCATCTCGAGGAACATGTCGTAACCCTCGTTCTTGTATTCGATCAGTGGATCCTTCTGCCCATAACTACGCAGGCCAACGGACTCACGCAAGGCATCCATCGCCTGCAGGTGTTCGCGCCAGAGCGTGTCAATCTGCTGCAGAATGAAAAAGCGCTCGGCCTGGCGCATCAGGCCAGGGCTGGTCTGCTCGATCTGACCTTCCTTGATGTCATAGGCATTGCGCATCTGCTCTTGCAGGAAGGCTTTGAGCTCATCGAACTGCAGTCCCTCCAACTGCTGGGGTGTCAGGTCTTCGAGCAGATAAATGAATTCCTTGACCTTGTCAACGACACTGGTCATGTCGTTTTCTTCAGGCGGCAGATCGGGATTGACATAGGCCTCGACGATGTCATCAATGGTGCGCTCGCCGTAACCCAGAACCTGCAGCTTCAGGTCGCGACCTTCAAGCACCCTGCGCCGCTCGGCATAGACGGCTTTGCGCTGGTTGCTCATCACCTCGTCGTATTCGAACACCTGTTTGCGGATGTCGAAGTAGTAGGTCTCCACCTTCTTCTGCGCTCCCTCGAGCGAACGGTTGAGCATCCGTGACTCGATCGGCATGTCTTCCTCAACCCGGAAGGCATTCATCAGTCCGGCGACACGATCGCCACCAAAGATGCGCAACAGGTTGTCTTCCAGAGACAGGAAGAAGCGGGTGCTGCCAGGATCACCCTGGCGGCCGGCACGACCGCGTAGCTGGTTGTCGATGCGGCGGGACTCGTGGCGCTCAGTGCCGATCACATGCAGGCCACCGGCTTCGCGCACCTGCAGCCCTTCGGGCTGCACAACGCTGTCGTACTCGGCCTTGATCAGGGCCATGGTGGTGCGCAGGGCCAGGATCTGGGCGTCGTCGGTCGGGCCCTTTTCGGCGGCCTGGGTCAACCGTTCTTCAAGCTCGAGCACGGTCAGCTCCCGATCGCCCCACGCCGTGACCAGGTCTCGTGCCAGGCGCGCCAGGGCCTCATCGGTCTCGGCGGTGAGCTGGCAGGGATAGAGACTGCCGATCGCCCGCGCTTCGCTGGGGGCCCGGAATGGAGCGGCGGCATCAGCGCTGGCGCCGGCAAACCCGCCACCGCCTGCTGAGCGCTGCAGGGGCACCGGGGGCCGGTGCCCCTCCTCTGGACGCACCAAACGGGGTAGCAGCATCTCCCGCACCTTGAGGCGGGACATGTAATCGCTGTTGCCGCCCAGGATGATGTCGGTGCCGCGGCCGGCCATGTTGGTGGCGATGGTGACCGCCCCTGCCCGCCCGGCCTGGGCGATGATCTCGGCCTCGCGCTCGACGTTCTCGGGCTTGGCGTTGAGCAGGTTGTGGGGAATCTCCTGCTCAGCCAGCAGGGCCGAGAGCAGCTCCGATTTCTCGACACTGGTGGTGCCCACCAGCACCGGCCGACCCTGCTGGTGCACGCCGGCGATCTCGGCAGCGACCGCCTGCCACTTAGCCGGCTCGGTCTTGTAGACCTGATCGGTCCAGTCAGCCCGTTGGCTGGGCCGGTTGGTGGGAACCTGGGTGACCTCGAGTTTGTAGGTCTTCTCGAACTCGACCTCCTCGGTCTTCGCCGTTCCGGTCATGCCGGACAGACGGTCGTAGAGAAGAAAGAAATTCTGATAGGTGATGCTGGCCAGAGTCTGGGTCTCCGGCTGGATCGACACCCGCTCCTTGGCCTCGATCGCCTGGTGCAGCCCGTCGCTCCAGCGGCGTCCTGGCATCACACGACCGGTGCCCTCATCAACGATGACCACATCGTTGTTGCGCACGATGTAGCTGACATCCTTGATGAACAGCTCCTTGGCCTTGAGCGCATTATTGATAAAGTGCGCCCAGGGATCAGCCGGATTGAACAGATCCTGAACACCGAGCATCGCCTCGGCCTTGGCATAGCCCTCATCGGTCAGCGTGACATTGCGCTGCTTCTCATCTACCTCGTAATCGCCCTCAGGGTCGATGCCGTCCTTGCCCATCTCGGCAGCGCGCACCAGTGCTTGAGCAACCTCATCGGCACGCTCATATTTCTCCTGTGGACGCTCAACCTGGCCGGAAATGATCAGCGGAGTTCTCGCCTCATCGATCAGGATCGAATCGACCTCGTCAATGACGCAGAAGTAGGAATCACGTTGCACCACATCGGCGATGTCGGTCGCCATGTTGTCGC
>CAZJIF010000060.1:0-3963 GCA_964546045.1 uncultured Klebsiella sp.
AGCCTCGACCACCGCCGCGCTGCAGCCGGCATCGAGGGTGAAGCGCTCGCGCTGCCAGTCGACCGAATAGCCCAGCCGCCGCAGTTGGCCGACGATCGTGCCGCCGCTCTGGGCCTTCCAGGCCCAGGCCTTTTTAAGGAAGGCCTCGCGGCCCAGGTCCTCCTTGCGCAGGCCTTCGGCCTTGAGCTGCTTCTCCAGGATCGTCTGCACCGCGATCGAGGCGTGATCGGTGCCGGGCAGGCACAGCACGTTCCTGCCGGCCAGGCGCTGGTACCGCACGATCGTGTCGATCAACGCCGTGTTGAAGGCGTGGCCCATGTGCAGGCTGCCGGTCACGTTGGGCGGCGGGATCACCACCGCAAACGGGTCACCGGGTGCTGCAGGATCCGGGTGAAAGGCGCCGCTGCTCTCCCAGGCCTGCTGCCAGCGGCTCTCGGTGCCTGCCGGGTCGTAGGTCTTGGCCAGGGCGGCTTCGCGGGCAGACACAGCCTCGGTCACGGCAGCAGTCACGGGCAATCTGCCCATGGTCGCAAAGCGGCGCAGGGTTGCCGGCATGGCAGCGGCGGCGCCAGGGCGAGACCATGACTGGGTCACCCTCAAACAAGGCATCCTTTGCGAATTGACCGCCACCAGCTCCAGACGATCCGCAACCGGCACGTCGGTTACCGGGTCACGCTGATCTACGAGCTGCTGTTGCTGGTGTTGGCGCCCCTGGCGCAGCAGTTCAGCCCGCTGCTGCCGTTGCTGCTGATCGGCCTGGCCGTGGTGCTGATGGTGTTCATGAACCGGTTCAGCCGCACGTCGCGTTCGATGCCGGTGATCCAGCTCCTTGGCTGCACGGCCATTGGCCTGGAGCTGATCTGGGGGGCTGCACTGACCTGGCACCCGGCCGTGGGGCGGATGATCACGCTGCCCCATGTGGTGGTCTGGCTGCTGTTCCTGCTGCTGGTCGTGATTCGCGGGGTGCGGACCCTAATCCGCGAGCCCTTCATCACCCTGTCGGTCCTACAGGGTGCCACCGCTGGCTACCTGACCCTGGGCATCACCGGTGGGGTGATGCTCACGGCCCTATGGGTGCTGCAACCGTCAGCTTTTGTGGCGTCGGCCCTGCCCCCACACATCGCCAGCGGCGGCCCAAGTGGAGCCGTGGCTGCCGCGATGCTGGCGGCATCGTTCGAGCTGCTGACCACCATTGGCACAGATGTGCTGACTTCAAACAATGTGACCGCCAAGATTTTGGCGGTCCTGATCACGATGGCAGGCCAGCTTTACATCGCCATTCTGATTGGTCTGATCCTCGGGCGCGTCCACAAACGCCTCGTCTGACTGGTGTCGACGGCCACGATCAGGCGTGACGCAGGTCTGCCAGATAGCGGCTGTGAGCCGCCCTTGACCAGTAGATGGCCAACGGAATCAAGACAGCTTCGTTGAGCACCAACGACCGCAAGGAGTCAGCCAGTTGTGCGCCACCGACGCCAGCGAGGGTTAACAAACCCAGGCCACCTCGAACCACAGCAGCCCAGAGCAGCACACGCAACCAGGTCAAAGCCAGCAACGATCTGCGTCGGGCCACGACGACCATGGCCATGACTGTGGCAACAGCGATGGCGAGCCCCGCAGCTGTCAACCAGAGCGACAGCTCCGAACCCCTTGTCAGCTCAGAGTTCAGATCCGATCCGAGCACAGCCAGGGCGAAGGCCTGATGCACAAAGACAATTCGGGTCAGAACATTGAAGCCCCGAGGCTTTGACGGATGCTGTTCACCGTTCTCGGTCAAGGCAGCGCAACCCGGATGCGCCACAGTATGCCTGAATCACGACCGGTTACAGCCACTCAACCCACCGCCAGCCGCCGCAGATAATCCTCGCGCCGACCGGCGTTGATCCAACCGGTGGCGATCGTCTTGCTGTACTGATGATTCACCCGACCGCGATGGATGTGGGAGGGGCCAGCTGGAAAGATCACCAACCTGCCACGTTCGGCCTGTTCGTGGTGATCTTGCCAGTGGAACTCGGTGCCGCCATCGGGCAACGAATTGCAGTACAGGATCCAGGCCAACACCCGGGCTTGGGGCTCTGTGGCCTCATCGCTGAGGGTCCAGTCACAGTGCCATTGGCGAAACCCCTCTCCCGGGGCGTAGCGCTGCAGGTTGAAGATCGGATTGACAAACAGACTCTGGTCAGGACAACAGGCCCTGAACAGGGGCCGCTCTTGCAGGTAGTGCTCCAGAGCGGCCCCAACGCCGCGCACGATCACCTCGGCCAGGGCAAAGGCCTCGGGATCGCTGCGGTCGATCGCGACCAGGCTGATGTCGGTCGAGACCTTGGCGGGTTCGGCGCCAGCCGCGGCGCCCTGGGGGCCGAAGGCCACCCCCGGACGCTGCAGATCGGGACGGCGGTCAAAAAAGGCCATCACCCCATCCGCCAGCGCCTCAAAGCCGCCATTGCTGTAGCGGGCGATCAGCTGCATCGTGCGCTCCGGCTCCAGGGAATGGCCACAGCGTCCTCCAGCTGTTGCCAGCAGCCGGGATCGGCCGGCAGCTGAGCGCTCAACTGAACCTGCTGCAGGGCCTGGCTGATCCGGTCAGGGCTAAGCACTGCCGCGCCAGGCTCCAGAGGCAGGACCAGCACCTGGGGCTCGGCCGGATCGGCCAGCAGCCGCAGCTGCAGATCCGCGAGCTCCCGCTCGAAGAACAGGCGCCGCAGCCGACCGGTGTGCACCGCACCGAGGGCTTCAGCAAAGGCCTTAAGGCTGGCCTCATCGCCGCTGCAGCCGCAGTTGAGAGCCATCCAGATCAGCAGCTTGGCCCAGCTTTCGGCTGTCCACAGGGGTTGAAAACTGCCGCGATGGGCCCGCACCAGCTCGGCCAGGGCAAAGTCCACCAGGGTGGCCTGCAGGGACAGGGCGTCAGGAGTTGGTGCGCGCATGCTCCCATCTTCCCCACCGGCCGGCAGACTGCCAGCAGACGCCCCTGCCGCCGCCATGGCTCTGGACCTCAACGACCCGGATCTCGAATTCGCCGATCTGGTCACCGCCTATCAGAGCTGGGTGATGGCCGTGATCAATGACGAAAAACTCGGTGGCGAAGCGCTGCTCACCGACGACATCGTCGATGATGCCCTCAATGCCATGCGGTTTTTACCCGACGTGGTGACCAGTGCAATTGAAACCACGCTGGCGCGGGTCTACGACGTCGATGCCGATGAACTGGCGGCACTGCTGTATCCGGAAAACTGAGGCCCTCGCGGCGGCCCTGCTGCTCACACTGGCGAGCGGTTGCATGGCTCGCCATGAGACCCAGCAGCAGGAGAGTCAGCACCAGGGGGTGGACACAGTCCTCTACCTGTATGCCGGCGTCCGGGATGAAACCTCAGATCTCGAGGGGTTCCGCCGCGATTTCGGCCAGATCTTCAAGATCGTCGCCGGCGAGTTCCGGCAGATCAACCCCCGCGTGCATGTCGTGGTGCAGCTATACCGCGAAACAGCCCTGCTCCGGGAACTGACCCACCGCAATGCCAGCGGCCTGGGCCCCGACCTGCTGCTGGTGTCCAACAGCACGGCCCTGAAGCTGGCGCAGGCAGGGCTGACCCGCCCGCCGCAGCTGAACCGGGAACTGCGGCAGCAGTTTGATGCGGCCACCCTGCGGCGGGCAAGCCTGCACAACCCCTTGCGACTGGCGAGCCTGCCTGTCGCCCAGAAAGCGCAGCTGGCCTGCTTCAATGCCGCCCGCCTGCCCCAGGCACCGGCGACGCTGCAGCAGCTGCTCGCGATCAGCGCCGGGGGCAACACCGTCGGTCTGGCGCTCGATCCGCCGGGCCTGCTCTGGAGTGTGGGAGCTCTGGGGGCCATCGATGCGCTGCAGCAGGCCACGGCACGCCGCCCCCTGACAGCCCAGCAGCAGCAAACCGTGGTGCGCTGGACCCGCTGGTTGCAGGCCGCGGCAACCCAGCAGAAGGTGACCTT
>CAZJIF010000060.1:4063-9787 GCA_964546045.1 uncultured Klebsiella sp.
TGGTGCGCTGGACCCGCTGGTTGCAGGCCGCGGCAACCCAGCAGAAGGTGACCTTCTACGGCAACCAAGACATGCTGCTGGAGGCACTGGCCAGCGGGCAGCTGGATTGGATCAGCTGCCGCAGCACCGATCTGGAGCGGCTGCGGCGCCGGCTGGGGCCCAGGCTGGGGGTGGCAGCACTGCCCGACGGGCCCGAGGGTCAAGCCAGTCCGATCAATGATCTGACAACGCTGGCCCTGGGGGTCAACTCGAGCGCCGCACAGCGCCGGGTCGCCGAAGCATTTGCCCACTTTGCCGTCAATCCGCTTGTGCAGCGCAACATCACGGTGAGCCTCAAGGAGGTCTTGCCAGTCAACCGTTTTGTCACCGTGCCGGCCGAAAGCTCGGTGGTGCTCCAGGCCATGGTGCGAGCCCAGCAACAGTCAAAAACGGCCGAAACCTTCGCCTCTCTCATCCACCTCAACGACAAACGGGTGGTGCAGTCCCAGGCCTTGATCACCCAGCTGGTGTTCGGTGAAAGCAACCCGGAGCTCACGGCCCAACGCCTGATGAAGACCCTGCAGGGGCAACCATGAACACCGCCCTGACCGAAATGCTGGGCTGGCTGGGGTATCTGCAACGCCCTTCAGTGCTGTTGCAGCTGGCCGGCGTGATCGTGATGGCGCTGATGAGCCAACTGATCCAACGCCGCTGGCTGACAGGCGTGCCATTGCGCCTGCAGGCGCCACTGCGGCTGTGGTTGACGCCGCTGCTGATCGCCCTGTGGGCGGGCCTGTTGGGCGCCACAGGCCAGCTGCAGGGCCTGGTGCTGTTTCTGTTGTGGTGGCGATGCGGCTGGTCTGTGCTGGTGCTGCTCCATCCGCTGTTGGGACGGGTGCTGGATCCGGAGCAGCGCTATGACCTGGAAACCCGCCTGCTGAGGCCGGTGTTTCTGGTGGCCGGCGCCATCGACCTGATCAATCAGCTGGACACGGTCAACGATGTGGCCGCCATCCCCGTCGGCCAGGCCTTTGGCGTCGAGATCTCGGTCGGCAAGGTGTTCGTCGCCCTGGCGATCTCCTACCTCGTGATCGTCGGCAGCGGCCTGCCGGCCGGCCTGCTGTCCCGGGGCCTGCAACGGCTGTTGGGCATCAGTGAGAGCAGCCGCAAGGCAATGGAACTGATCCTGCGGTATGCGGTGGCCTTTGTGGGGATCCTGGCGGTGGCGATGCACATCGGCATCAACCCGACCGCCGTGATCGCCATCGCCGGCGGCCTGTCGGTGGGCCTGGGCTTCGGGATCAAGGAGATCTTCTCGAACTTCATCAGTGGCCTGTGGCTGCTGTTCGAGGGATCGGTGCGCCCGGGCGAGGTGCTGATGATCGATGGCGATCCCTGCGAGGTGCGGCGCCTGGGCCTGCGGGCGACGGTGCTCTGGCGCGACCGCGACAACGCCGAGCTGCTGATTCCCAACCAGTCCTTCTTCACCCAGGATGCGACCACGTACACCGGCAGCGACCGGCTGCGCCGCAGCCAGGTGACGATCACGGCGGGCCTGCAGCATGACCCCGCCATGGTGATCCAGCTGCTGGAGCAGACCGCCGCAGGGGTGCCGAGCGTGCTGCCGACGCCACCCCCCAAAGCGCTGCTGATTTCCTATGGCGACTGGGCTGTCAATTACGCCCTGCGGTTCTGGATCTCCAATCCAATGAACAACATCAGCAGCTGCAGCGCCGTCAACCAGGCGATCTGGACCGCGTTCAAAGCCCATGGCATCGAGATCCCCTACCCCCAGCAGGTGGCCCATGTGGCCCTGGAACCCGGCATGCCGACAGCAGCAGCTGCAGCACCGTCACCGCAACCCCGGGTCAACGGTGAAGCCAGCGGCACCAGCGGGTTTGCTGCTCCATAGGGTTCCAGTTCCTGCCCCCGGCCCGAGGCCGGAACGACCATGGACCGCTCTGCCGCCCTGCTGCTGGCCTGCAGCCTGGGCCTGACCGCCGCCGCCACAACAGCCCCCTCCTTGGCCTCGCCGATGGCGCCCGCTCCGGTGCGCTGGAACACCGGCGCCGCGGTATGGACCACCAGCGCCGAGGCCATGGAGACGTTCGTCAACCAGGGCGACATCACCGATCGGGGTCTTGAGGGCGGGCTCAACCGCTCCGGCTGGACGTCCTCGCAGGTGCGCGAAGGGCTGAGCAAGACCTACGCGGTCGACCTGATCGGCCTCAGCCGCTTTCTGTACTCGGACCGCGGCGTCACCTTTCTCGATCAACAGACGCGCAGCTACGTGCCCTACGCCACGCTGAAGGCCCAGTCGGTCGAAGCCCTGCGGTCGGCGATCATCGCCGACGCGGCTGATGGTCAGATCTCGGCGGCCGGGATCCTCGCCAACCTGCCGGTCGACTTTCGCCTGGCCGACATCAGCGCCCAGCCCCCGCTGGACGGCAGCCAGAACGTCTGGCCCCAGAGTGGCTGCCAGGGCGAACGCCAGTGCACCTCCTGGCTGTCATGGGCCGTCTTCCTACCGGCCAACCTGCAGGCAATCAGCCGGGGCCAGAGCTGAGTCCGGTTACATCAGAACCAATCGCACAATCACGCCCCAGTCAGCTGGGGCTTTGTTGTGATGAGGCGCGACCAGAGCAACGCTGAAGGATGGTGCATCAGCGTCAGGGAACTCAGACGCATGCAGGGCAGTGATGCAGATTTAAACCATCAATAAGCACGAAAGGAGAAGATTCTCGGCACCTAAGAAGAAGGAGCGCCAAGCCCCATCCCCGTCACTAAAACAAGCGAGCCCATTCACACCTTTCCATGAAGGTCCTGAAAACACTGTTGGCCCTAGGCCTGATGGCACCAGCCCCCATGCTGGCCGCCTCATCCACAGACATCAAAGCCACAGGCAGTGCACCCACGTTCTGCAACATCAGCAATGACGGTGGCGCCATCGCCATGGCCATCTCTGGCGAAGGCGACAAGCTCAGCGGCGATGGCAAATACAGCTTCATTGCCAATGGCAACGCCAAAGTGCTGCTCAGTGCAATCGAACTGATCGGACCCAAAGGGGCGGCAGAAGCAACTCCCAGCATTGATCTGGAAGACCTTGTCGTCAACAAATCAGCCAGCGCCGAAGCTGCAAGCCAACCCTCTGGCGGAGTGATCCGCAAGCAGGGTGCCATCTCAGCCGCGATCACCCAGAACAACAGTGCTCGCCTTTTGACAGCAGGAGACTATGCCGTCAACGCGACGGCCACCTGCACGTCCCTCTAATTCATGAGGCACTCAATTCTGCTGCTGCTTGCAGTTCTGTGGTCTGGGCATGCCAATGCCCAGACCGCTTTTCTGGACAAGCGCGAATTCAGCTCCAAAAACGGGATTGCCCGAGTCAAGGTCGGCGTCTCCCATAGCCGCAAGCAAGCGGTGGAACTCACGGTCCGACTGAAGGCCCAAGGCAAAGACACCGAAACACCGGGAGCGATCCTGAGTGAGGGTGTCACGATCACCCCCAGCCAATTCAAGATTCCACCCAATAAGGTGCGCAAAACCTTGATCACCTTTATCACCAACGCAACGACACGCACGCCCTACTTTGCATGTGTTGTTTATCAGCCCCCGGTCGAGCGCATGGATCGAGGCGGCCCCGCCGGTGGATCCATGCTGCTGGCAACGGAATCCTGTTCGCGCTTCTGGGTCAACCCGTGAGCGCTGGAGAACGCCTCCAGCTGGATACGTTTTCCGTCTATCCACCCCAACCCAAGATCGAGCTTGACCTCGACGATGGCAGCACCTGCTCAGTCACCGATCGCTCACCCGCAACGCTGGTGTTTTACGGGCGACAACTCAACAGCCTCGACCAATCCAACAGCAGCACGCCTGGATCGCAGCGCGACTTGGGCGGCGGCGTTGCGCTGATGATTCCCATTGGCGGCACAGGCTTCAAACAAACATGCAGTGGACTGCTGAAACTCCAGGAGGGGCGCGCCAAAATGTCCCTCGCCAATCAGATGCTGGAAGCGGGCCAGATCAGCGATGACGACATGAAAAAAGTGATCAACAGCCTCCGCTCAACACTGGGGCTCTGAGCGGCCACCCATCCCGATCACTGCGCAACCATCCAAGCCGAACAATTTGCGACGCTGGACACGTGACTCCCTCGTCGCCCCAGACAGACCTGGCCATTGTGGGTGCGGGCATCGCCGGCTGCAGCCTGGTGGCGGGCTTGCGGCGCCACGGCTGGAGCGGATCGATCACCCTGCTTGAAACAGGCCGCGGCCCCGGTGGTCGGGCCGCCACTCGCCGCTCGCGCCACGAGCCACACCTGCCGATCAACCATGGAGCGCCGCTGTTCAACATTGAAGCGACGGCACCCCATGCGCTGATCACGGCGCTGCACCGCGCCGGCTGGATCCAACCCTTTTGCGGTGCCATCCACAGCTTGGATGGTGCCGCTCAGGTCGGTTCGTCCCGCGACGACGGGTTCACCCGCGGCACCCTGTGGCAAGGATGCGGCGGCAGCGACCGAGTGGCTGCCGGCCTGCTGGCCCTGGCTGCCGAGCACCCGGGGCAAACGGAGCTGCGCACCGGCATCCTGGTGCGTCGGCTGTGGCCCGGAGAACCCAGTGAGGCAGCGCGCTGGACCCTGCAGGGGCCTGATGGACAGGTGCTGTTGGAATGCCGCTGGCTGGTGCTGAGCGGCACCCTGCTGACCCATCGCCGCTGCCAGAGCGTCTTTGGCTGGGAGGCCATCCCCCTGCGACAGGCCGCTGCAGCGCTGCATGATCCGCAGCTGGATCAGGCCAGCGCCGCACTGGCGGCGATCGAATCGACCGCCAGCAGCAATCTGCTGCTGAGCCTGCCGCCCGCGCTCAGCGAAACCTGGCGACTCCAACCCTGGCGGCTCCTGCAGTTCGCCCCCGCAGCCCAGCAGCGCTGGGGATTGCGGCGGGTGTCGCTGCAGGAGCACGCCGCTGGGCGCTGCGCGGTGGTGGCGGAATCAAGCCCCGAGTTCGCCGCGCGTCATCGCGATGTCTACGGATCACGCTCTGCAGCCGCCCAGCTGCTCGGCGCAGCCCCTGTGGCCAACGCCGAAGCGGCCGTGATCGAGGCGCTCGATCAGGCCCTGCAGCAGGCACTGGGCCTTCCCACTGCTGGAGCCGATCGCCAGCTGATGCGCTGGGGTGCTGCCTTTCCCCAGCCACCGGGGTTGCCGACGGAGCTCCAGCTCTGCCCCGCGAGCCACATCGGTTTCTGCGGCGACTTTGTCGCCACCCCGGGCTTTGGCCGCATCGAGGGGGCGATCACCAGTGCAACAGCATTGGCCGCGTTGCTGCTGCCGCTGCTGTGACCAACCAGACACGTCCAGCAGGCGATACAGCCCTGGGCAACAGCCTGGCCGCTCGTCTCTTGTCTCCCAATGCCTGCCTGCGTCAGCTGCAGGCCGCCAATGCCCTGGGCCTGCAGCCAGCAGTGGACTGAGTGTCCAGGAGCCTGCGCAGAGCAAGACACGACAACCGTCGGTTGCTGCGCCAAGCCGGCCCGCAGAGGATCGGTCCATCACCACCGGAGCAATCCAATGAATGGCGAATGGGACGGATTCAATTACAACATTCCGAACCTGAATTCTCAGCTGGGAATCAACTACGGCTTTCCAACCCCTCTGCAGCCGGTCCTGCCCTCCGCATGGCCTAACCCCTATCAAGTCACAAATCCCGCCAGCTTCAGCCGCCAGTTCTGATTGGCTTCACC
>CAZJIF010000060.1:9887-11014 GCA_964546045.1 uncultured Klebsiella sp.
CTCAGAGCCCAATTCCAGCTTGGCTTGTAACGATGCCCGGTGCCGGGTTCGAACCAGCGACACCCTGCTTGCAAGGCTTCTAATCAAGAGCGCAATCGCTTCTGGTGCAGGCATTCTCAAACAAAACAATGGTCAGCACGTGAAATTTGCGTGAAAAATAAGTTCATCCCCGACACGCCGCTTATCCGCGACCTTGCCCAATTAGGTCCTCCGCACACTCGGTCCGCACCACCGTTGCCGTCCTCAAGAGCGCCTCGGCACCACCTGCAGACCGATCGGCGCCAGGGCGATCAGTGCCAGCTTGGTGCGTGGACCCCGAAGGGGATGCCGATGATCGTGCGAAACAGGCCACTGCCGAGGTGAGGTGACCGATCGCCAGCCACGCCGAGAGAAACGAATTCGGAGATTCAACAACGGAATCTGCAGCAGGCACCAAGTCCACTTCTACTGAGTGGCAGGCTTGTCCACCCGTAGATAAATTTGAGGCTGTCCACTATCTTGTCACGGTGGGCGGCCGAATCATTGGAGGTGCAATCGTGATTGAAAAAAAGAGATTTGGATGCGCTGGTGCGAGCGTGGGTCAATTGGGCTATGGCGCGATGGTTCATGAAGGATATTACGGAGCATCTGATGATCAGCAAGCAATTAAGTCCATCCGTCAAGCACTGGATGCCGGCATGAACATGATTGATACGGCTGATGTTTATGGTCATGGCCGCAATGAATCTTTGGTAGGGCGTGCCATCGCGGGCAGACGCCAAGATGCCTTCGTAGCCACGAAATTCGGAATCGTCTTCGACGAACGCGAGACCGGAACAGATTTGCCTACGGGCTGGGGTTTCTCACTCAAGATCAATGGCACGCCGCATTACGTACGCAAGACTCTCAACGCGAGCCTGCATCGCCTGGGTGTCGACGTCATTGACCTGTGGTATGCACACTACGCCGACCCTGCTACGCCTATTGAGGAAACAGTACAAGCGATGGCAGAGGGGGTTGCGGATGGGAAAGTTCGCCATATTGGCCTGAGCAATGTATGCGCCGAACAGGTAAGGCGTGCACACAAAATTCACCCGATCACTGCAGTGCAATACGAATATTCACTTTGGCGTCGCGAAGCCGAAGTG
>CAZJIF010000061.1:0-10910 GCA_964546045.1 uncultured Klebsiella sp.
GTCGAGGCCGTAGTTGGTGGTGATCTGGCTGATCAGCACCAGCTCCTGGACCCCCTGGGCGGCAAGGCTCCGGGCCTCGGCAACGATGCTGTCGATGGTGCGGGAGCGCTGATCGCCCCGCAGTTTCGGAATGATGCAAAAGGCACAGCGGTAGTCGCAACCCTCGGCCACCTTCAGATAGGCCACCGCCTCACTGGTGGTGCGGTATCGGGGCAGGTGTTCATCGCCCACGAAGGTGGGGTTGGCGCTGACCTGGTTGACCCGCTCACCGGCCTCCACCCGTTCCAGCACGCTGACGATGTGCTGGTAATCGCCAGTGCCGACGATGGCCCTGGCCTCGGGCAGGCTGTCGAGCAGCTCCTGCTGAAAATGCTGGGCCAGGCAGCCGGCAATGATCAGTTCCTTGCCTGCTTCGGCCAGCTCCACCAGGGTGCGCACCGATTCTTCCCGCGCGTCCTGGATGAAGCTGCAGGTGTTGACCACCACCACGGCGGCGTCGCTTTCGTCGGCGCTGACGCCATAGCCCGCCTGCGCCAGCAGGCCGAGCATGTGCTCAGTGTCGACCCGGTTCTTTTCGCAGCCCAGGTGGGCAAAGGCGACGGTGGGTTTGGTCATGGGCAGTGGGGCCGTCGGCAGATGCCAAATCCACCCTATGGGACAGCTGCTGCGAGAATCGAGCCACTGACGATGCCCAGCTCGTGACCTCCAGTCGCCTCAGCGAGCGCCTCAAGTCCCAGCGCCGGCGTCCGGAAGCCGGCCGGCGCTGGGTGCGGGTGGTGATGGCGGTGCTCGCCACCATCGGCCTGATCGACACCGGCTCGATCACCCTCAGCAAATGGGGGGTGCTCGGCACGCTGAGCTGCAGCAGTCAGGGTTGGTTCGGTTGCAACGGCTGCGACAAGGTGCTCTCCAGCGCCTGGGGCAGTGTGCTCGGCCAGCCCCTGTCCCTGCTGGGCTGTCTGGCTTACGCCCTGATGCTGCTGCTGGCGGTGCTGCCGTTGGTGAGCCAGAGCCCTGCGGTCTTGGCGCCCAGCCGCTGGGGGGCCTTTGTCGTCAGCACGGCGATGGCGGTGTTCAGCCTGGTCCTGATCGGGGTGATGGCCTTTGCGATCCGGGATTGCTGTCCGTTCTGCATCCTGTCGGCCCTGCTGAGCCTGGCGTTGCTGGTGCTGAGCCTGCTCCAGGGCGACTGGGGCGACCGGGGCAAGCTGGTGTTTCGCGGCATCCTGGTGGCCCTGGTGGTCGCGGTGGTGGGTCTTGGTTGGGCCGCAGCCGTCAATCGCCCTGCCGTGGTCACGGCCAAAGGGGCTCCGCCGCCGGTCACCACGATCAGCACCCCCAGCACCCTGGCCCTGGCCGACAAGCTCAGCGCCTCCGGTGCGGTGATGTACTCGGCCTATTGGTGCCCCCATTGCCATGAACAGAAGGAGTTGTTCGGCAAGGAGGCCACGGCCCGGCTCAAGGTGATCGAATGCGCCCCTGACGGTCAGAACAGTCAGGTTGAGCTCTGTCAGCAGAAGAAGATTGAGGGGTATCCCACCTGGGAGATCAACGGTCAGATCGATTCCGGCGTCAAACCCCTGCAGAAGCTTGCCAATCTGGTCGGCTTCAATGGTCAGATCACCCCGGCCGCCAAGAAGTGACGGCCAAGACCTGATCTCCTGCTGATTGCTCAGCCGATAGGAGCCGTGCTGATCACCCGGCCCCGCTGCTGCACGGTGTGCCGTTGCCAGTAGGGCTGGGCCGCCGGCACATCGGTGCGGTAGTGGCCGCCGCGGCTTTCGCTGCGAAACAGCGCGGCTTCGATCAGCAGTTCGGCCAGCACCAGCCGGTGCTGCAGGTCCACCTGGCCACGCAGGCTCTGCCGGTCGCCCGTGGCCAGCTCCAGACACTCCCCAGGCGGCAGCTGATGCAGCTGTTGCAGCTGGGGCCAGTGGTCGAGGGTCAGGCGCTGCTGCCGCACCTGTTGCAGGGCGCTCGCCAGGGGAGCGCGGCGCCGTTCGACGCCCGCCACCTGCCAGCACAGCTGGCGCAACAGCTGGCGCTTGTGCTCCAGTCGGCCCGGCTCAGCAGCCGGGCCGGTGGCCTGCAGCGGCTGAGGCGGCCTGGCTGCCGGCGCGCCGCCACTGCCGTTCAGCTGGTCCGGCAGGTGGCGTCCCAGCTGGCGGGCAAAGACCAGGCATTCCATCAGGGAATTGCTGGCCAGCCGGTTGGCACCGTGCACTCCGGTGCTGGCCACCTCGCCCACCGCGTAGAGCCCGGGGATGGAGGTGCCGGCCTGCAGATCGGTGGCGATGCCACCCATCCAGTAGTGGGCGGCGGGGGCAACCGGGATCGATGCTGTCAACGGATCGATTCCCAGTTCCCGGCAGCGCCCGACGATGGTGGGGAACTGCTCCAGCAGTCGCCGCGCGCCCACAGGCTTCAGATCCAGCCAGAGGTGTTCCACCGCCTGGGACTCCATGGTGCGGGCCAGGGCCCGGCTGACCTGATCCCGGGGTGCCAGATCACCCCCGGCCAGCGTGGCCACCGGGCTCTGTCCGGCCTGGTCGTGCAGCCGGGCGCCTTCGCCACGCACCGCCTCCGAGATCAGAAAGTGGGGCGCCCCCGGCAGCATCAGGGCTGTCGGATGAAACTGCACGAATTCAACGTCCCGCAGCAGCGCCCCGGCCTGCCAGGCCATGGCCAGTCCGTCGCCGCTGGCCTGTTCGGGGTTGGTGGTGTGCGCGAACAGATGGCCGCCGCCACCGGTGGCCAGCACCACCGCCCGGCTGGCGATCCACTGGACCCGGTCGGTCTGCAGCACCTGGACCCCGCGGCAGCGGCCCGCGTCGAGCCAGAGCTGCAGGGCCATCACCCCCTTGCACGGCATCACATTGGTCCGTTGCTGCACCTGGCGCTCGAGGGCGTCGACCAGGGCGCCGCCGGTGCGGTCCTGGGCGTGCAGCACCCGCCGGTGGCTGTGGGCGGCCTCGAGGGTGGTGCTCAAGTCGGCGCCCGAGCGGTCAAAGGCCATGCCCAGGTCCAGCAGCCGCTGCACACAGCCCGGAGCCTCCTGCACAAGCAGGGTCACGGCCGCGGGGTCGCACAGACCGGCGCCGGCCTTGAGGGTGTCTGAGACATGGCTGGCCGCGCTGTCCTCGGGGCGTGTCACGGCGGCGATGCCCCCCTGGGCCCAGCGACTGGCGGAACGCGGTTTGCTGTCTTTGCTGAGCAACAGAACCCGCAGCTCCGCAGGCAGCTCGAGGCAGGTCATCAGCCCGGCAGCGCCGCTGCCGATGACCACCACATCCCAGCAGGTGTCCGCGATGGACCCGAGGTCAGTCGCCATCAAAAAAGCCGCCGGGGACTCCGGCGGCCGGCACGGTGACGATGGCTGATGGCCTCAGCGGTACTGGCCGTCATTGATCCGGTCAAAGCCTTCGTTGAGAGCCACTTCGGGCGCGGTGACCGTGAAATTGTCCTTGTATTTGTCGAACAGCTCCTTCTGGCGCTCGGTCAGGTCGAGCTTGAGCACGTCATCAACACTGTTATAAGGACCGCCCAGAACGATCTTGCCGGCCAGGGTCGGGTACATCCCCGGAAAGTCCTGGAAACGACGGACGGAACAGTTGTTGAGGTCGATTTTGCCGGCCCGTTCGGCGATCTTGTCGTCAGCGATGTTGCGGCGATCAGCGGCGTAGGCAGCCGGTGGCAGCACCAGGGCAAACAGCAGTCCGAACAGCACCAGTCCACCCATCAACCAGGCAGCCAGCCGTTTCATCGCATCACTCCAAGAGGCGTCAGGCAACGTTACAGACATCCGCCTCCGGCACCCTCCCCGATGGGGCGGCCTTTTGCAGATCTTCAGATCAGACCACTCCAGCCCGGCGCGGCCAGGGCCAGCAGCAGGAACACGGCGTCCACCCCCAGGGTCGTGATCAGGGTGGCCCCCGCCAGGCGTGCGCTGGCGCCGCCCTGGCGCAACCGCAGGCTCAGGGCCAACAGGGCCGCGGCAAAGGCAATCACCAAGGCCAGGTTGACGGGCCTGAGCACCTGCAAGCCTGCCTCCTGCAGCAGGGCCATGGCGGCGGCGGGCTCGGCCCCCAGGGCAGCCGGCCACAGTGGCATCAGGCCGCACAGGGCCATGGCGGCGTCAGTGGCTGCCGTGCCCAGCAGTGAGGCCAGGTAAAAGGCACCGGCCAGTTGCCAGCGGCTGCGCAGTCCGGCCAGGGCCAGGGGCAGGACCAGGGCTTCAACCGGCAGGTGCAGCAGCGGATGCAGGCGCAACCAACCCCAGAACAGGCTGCCGCACAGCCAGCTGCCGGCAAAGCCCACCAGCACGGCCCCCAGCTGTGAACGGTGCTGCAGCGGGCTGAGTCCCAGCACAATGCCGGCGGCCAGCAGGGGCGCGGTCAACAGGGTTGCCACCAGGGGCTGGGCATGGACCAGCGGTGCCTGCACGAACACCGGCAGGGTCACCAGAACGACCGCCAGCAGCAGCGGGCTGAGCCGGCGTTCGCCTGCGCCAGCCCGAGCGCGCAGGGCGCCCAGCGCCAGGCCCGACCCCTGGTCTTCAAGCAGGCTGGGGGGGGCGCTGATCACCAAGCTGAGAAAAAACGTTGCGTAACCTTAAGCGCTGCGCCGCCATAGGGTTTGGCTGGAGCCACAGGCTCTTCTGGATCTGTCCCATTGCCGCTGTCCATGCTGGCCGCAATCCCTGCTGTTCCGGGCCTGCTTGAGGCCTGCTGGCGGGCCCTGGTGCTCGGCATCGTCCAGGGCCTGACCGAATTTCTGCCGATCAGCAGTTCGGCCCATCTGAAGGTGGTGCCGGTGCTGCTGGGCTGGGGCGATCCCGGGGTGTCGTTCACCGCCGTGATCCAGCTGGGCAGCATCGTCGCTGTGTTCGCCTACTTCTGGACCGACCTGCAGCAGGTGGGCCGCGGCATCGCCCGGGCGGTGCGCCATGGGCAGTGGTCCGATCCCTCGGCCCGGCTGGGGGTGGCCATGGGCCTGGGCACGCTGCCGATCGTGCTGGCGGGATTGGCGATCAAGCGCTGGCTTCCCGATTACGACAATTCGCCGCTGCGCAGCATGACCAGCATCGCGATCGTCTCGATCGTGATGGCCCTGTTGCTGGCCCTGGCCGAACTGGTGGGCCGCCGCCGGCGTCAGATCGAGCAGGTGGCCCCCCGCGACGGCCTCCTGGTCGGACTGGCCCAGGCCCTGGCCCTGGTGCCGGGGGTCTCCCGCTCGGGCAGCACCCTCACCGCTGCCCTGTTCGACGGCTGGCAGCGCCCGGCAGCCGCCCGCTTTTCATTTCTGCTGGGTCTGCCGGCGATCACCCTCGCCGGTCTGGTGGAGCTCAAAGATGCGCTGGGTTCGCCGGCCAATGGCGGCCCCCTGCCGCTGCTGGTGGGCCTGCTGGCGGCCCTGGTGGTCAGTTGGTTGGCGATCGCCTGGCTGCTGCGCTACCTGCAACGGCACGGCACCTGGGTGTTTGTCGTTTATCGCCTGCTGTTTGGTGCAGCGATCCTGCTGTGGTTCCGGGCGGCCTGATGGGGCGTCAAAGTGGGGTGAGCCCTTTGTGCGCCCCCCGGGGCGATGCCCTGGCCCGTGTGGAACGAACCCTCCACTGCCCTTGCTGCCGCTGCGCTGCCTGGGCCCCAGCGCCAGCCCGACCCCGCGGTTGTGGCCAGCGTCGAGCCCGGCTCGATCGGCGAGGAGCTGGGGTTTCAGCCCGGTGACCGGCTGATCAGCATCAATGGCACCCGCCCGCGGGATCTGATCGATCTGCAGGTGCTGTGCTGCGAGGAGGAGCTGACCCTCGAAGTCGAGGACCCCGATGGCAGCCGTCATGTCGTCGAGCTGGAGAAAGACGCCGATGACGGCCTTGGGCTGGGCTTCAGCGAGGCTCTGTTCGATGGGCTCAAACAGTGCAACAACCACTGTCCGTTCTGCTTCATCGATCAGCAGCCGCCCGGTCGGCGCCAGAGCCTGTACCTCAAGGACGACGATTACCGGCTCAGTTTTCTCTACGGCTCCTACCTGACCTTGACCAACCTCGGCGAGGCCGACTGGCAGCGCATCGAGGCCCAGCGGCTCTCGCCCCTGTACGTGTCGGTGCATGCCACCGACCCCGCGCTGCGCAGCCGCCTGCTGGTCAACCCGCGTGCCGGCCAGCTGCTCGAGCAGCTCGCCTGGTTTGATCAGCGCGATCTGCAGATCCATGCCCAGGTGGTGGTCTGCCCGGGGCTTAACGACGGCCCTGCGCTGGAGCGCACGCTTGGCGATCTGGCCCGTTTTGCCGGCGGCGACTGGCCGGCGGTGTTGTCGGCAGCGGTGGTGCCGGTCGGCCTGACCCGCTTTCGCCCGCCGGGCGATGGTCTGGTTCCAGTCGACCGGGCCGCTGCCCGGGCGGTGATCGCCCAGGTGGAGCCCTTGCAGCTGCAGTTTCAGCAGCGGTTCGGCAGCCGCTTCGCCTGGCTGTCCGACGAGTGGTATTTGATCGCCGGGCTGCCCCTCCCCCCACGAGTCGCCTACGAAGACCTGCCCCAGCAGGAAAACGGCGTGGGCAGCATCCGGGCCTTTCTGGAGGCGCTCGATCAGGCCACAGCCGGCTTGCCCGCGCAGGTGTCGCCGCCGCGGCGGCTCAGCTGGGTCGTCGGCCAGCTGGTCGGCGAGGCCCTGGCGCCGGCGGTGCAACGGCTCAATGCTGTCCAAGGCCTTGACCTGCTGATGCACCCCCTGCCGAGTCCCTATTGGGGGCAGGAGCAGGTGGTCACCGGTCTGCTGACCGGCAGCGATCTGCTAACCGGTCTGGCCGGATGCGATCTGGGCGAGCAGCTGTTGTTGCCCGCTGTGATGCTGCGCCAGGGTGAGCCGGTCTTTCTCGACGACCTGACCCTGGCTGAACTGCAGCAGCGTCTGCCCGTACCGGTGGCCGTTGTGCATGGAGCAGACGATCTGGTGGCTGCCTGTCTGCTCAAAGCGGGCAACATTCCGTAAGCTGCGCCCAACGGTTGGGTGTTTCTGTGCGGCGATTGCTGGCTGCTCTGTGTCTGGCGGGGGCATTAGCCCCTGATTTGTCGGCTTCGGCCCAGTCCCAACCCGCCCAACAGCAGGTGCCCCTGGCTCCCCAGGTCAAGGGCAGCCGCCCCAGGGCCAACCCGGCTGTGCTGGCCCCTGCAGCCACCCAGCTGCTGCCCGAGGTCAAGGACCTCGCCGCCCCCAATCGGCTGGCCCTGCCCACCAAGCCGGCCCAGGTGCAGATCAGCGAACTGCGCCCCCTTGGCCTGCTTGAAGCCGAGAACCTGGCCGAGGTCAACAACCCCAACCTGAAGCTGATCGCCACCCAGGTGGATCAGGCCCAGAGCAACCTCAGGGCCCAGATCGCCCTTTGGTATCCCACCCTGTCGCTGTCAGCCAACAACCTGCCCAGCTACACCGGTGGTCAGCAGTTTTCCCAAAGCGGCGATCCCAACCCCATTACCCAAGCGCGCACCGGTAACACCAGCACCAACCGCTGGTTTTACGGCACCCAGGTGCAGGCCCAGTGGGCGCTGATCAACCCCCAGCGGGTCCCCGCGATTGCGGCCGCGCGCGACTCCTTTGAAAAGGCCAAGGACCAGTACCTGATCGCCCTGCGGGAGCTGCGACTCCAGGTCGATGTGGCCTATTTCAACCTGCAGCAGGCCGATGATTCGGTGCGCATCGGCCAGGAGTCGGTGCGGGCTTCGGTGATCAGCCTGCGGGATGCCCGGGCCCGGTTTCAGGCCGGCGTCGCCACCAAGCTGGAGGTGCTCGAAGCCGAGACCCAGCTGGCCCGGGACCAACAGCTGCTGACCGATTCGCTGGCTTCCCAGGCCATTGCCCGCCGCACCCTGGCGGCCCTGCTCGACCTGCCCCAGACCGTCACCCCCACGGCCAAGGATCCGGCCCGGGTTGTCGGCACCTGGCAGCCGAGCCTGCCCGAGAGCATCATCGCCGCCTATGCCTTCCGCGAGGAACTCGATCAGGCCCTGCTCGACATCTCGATCGCCAACAGCACGGCCAACCAGGCCCTGGGCGCGGTCCAGCCGTTCCTCAACATCTTCAACACCTTCATCGCCGGCCGCTACCAGGGCAACCAGGCCGTTCTCGTCGACCTGCCCGGCAGCCAGGGCTGGAACGTCGACAACAGCATCGGCCTGAGCCTCACCTGGAACATTTTTGATGGCGGTGCGGCCGCTGCCCGCTCACGGGCCGCCAAACAACAGGCCCAGCAATTCACCTACGAGTTCGCCCGGCGCCGCGACGAGATCCGCCGCGATGTCGAAACCAGCTTCTACGAACTGGAGAAAAACAACCGCAACCTGACCACCACCGCCCGCGAAGTCCTGTCGGCCCGCGAAGCGCTGCGGCTGGCACGCCTGCGGCTCGAGGCCGGGGTCACCACCCAACGGGAGGTGGTCAACAACCAGCGGGACCTCACCCAGGCCGAGGTGCGCCATTCGAATGCCATCAGCGAGTACAACAGGCGGCTCGCCGAACTGCGGCGGCGCACCGGGCTCGATCAGATCGCCCTTTGCACCCCGCCGTCGTTGCCTGCCATCAAGCCGAAGCTTGATGGCCTGTCCAACGTTCCTGTCGAGCAACCTGCCCTGTTGCCCGCCTGTCAGGCAGCCAAGGCCGTGTTGTGAGGTCTCTCGGCCTGCTGGCCGTGCTCAGGCTCGGCCTGTTCCAGGGGTGCCTGGGCTGCCTGGCTGTGATTTTTTCAGGCCTGCTCAACCGGGTCATGATCAGCGAACTGGCGTTTCCAGGGCTGCTGGTCGGAGGCGCTCTGGCGTTCGAGCAGTTTGTGGCCCCCGCCCGTGTGCTGTTCGGCCAGATCAGTGATTCCCACCCCTGGTGGGGGCGCCATCGGCTGCCTTACATCTGGCTTGGCACCGTGTTGTTCTGTGGCTTTTCCGTCGTTTCGGTGCCGCTGATCTTTCACGTCGGCAGCCTGCTCGATGGAGCAGACAGCGTTGCCCTCACCCTGGGCATCGCCGCGCTGTGCGGGCTGTTCGCCCTTTACGGACTGGCCGTTTCGCTGGCGACGACCCCCTATTTGGCTTTGGTGATCGATCGCACCAGCGAGGCCGAGCGCCCGCGGGCCGTCGGCATCATCTGGTGCATGCTCACGGTTGGCATCGTGATCGGGGCGATCCTGATTGCGATCAGCCTCAAATCGCTTGACGGCGTCGACGACCCGGCCGTGCTCGAGCCTGTGTTGGTGCAGTTCATGGCCAGGGTGGCTGCTGTGGTGATTGGTCTCACCCTGGTGGCGACCTGGGGAATGGAGATTCCCCGGCGGTCCACGGCCGCTGGGTCCTCCCAGGGCAGGGACGACGCGATCACCCTGGCTCAGGCCTGGGCCCTGATCACCTCCAGCCGCCAGGTGTTGGTCTTCTTTGCGTTTCTGATCTGCTTCACCCTTGGGTTGTTTCTGCAGGATCCGATTCTCGAGAGCTACGGCGCCCAGGTGTTCGCCATGCCGATCGCTGCCACCGCTTCGCTCAATGCCTTCTGGGGGGTGGGCACCCTGCTGGGCCTGCTGCTGGCGGGGCTCTGGCTGGTGCCCCGCCTGGGCAAGCTCGCTACAGCACGTCTTGGCTGTCAGTTGATCGTGGTGACCCTCGGTCTGCTGGTGCTGTGCGGGTTCAGTGGCAGCGTGGCTGCGCTCAAGGCGGTTCTGTTGTTGTTCGGCCTGGCTGCCGGCATCGGCACCAACAGCGCCCTGGTGCTGATGCTCGATCTGACCCTGCCGCAGGCCGCCGGCACCTTTGTCGGAGTTTGGGGTCTGGCCCAGGCCCTGTCGCGGGCCCTGGGCAAGGTGATCGGGGGCGGTCTGTTCGATCTGGGCCGCTGGCTGCAGGATGCGGCGGGCCTGGGACAGGATCCACTGCCCGCCTATGCCCTTGTGCTGCTGGTGGAAATGGCGGTGGCCCTGCTGGCCCTGGTGTTTCTGGCCCGCGTCAATCTGCGCCAGTTCAGGGAAGATACGGGTCGCACCCTCAGCAAGGTTCTGGCCTTGGAGCTTGGATGAGCAGCCGCGTTCTCCCCCCGCCTCTGCACCCTGGTCTGGCGGGCCTGCTGGATCAGGTGGGGGAACGCCAGCGCCAGGACTTTGGCCACATGGCTTCCGATGTCAAGGCCGACGGCACCCTGATTACGGCCTGTGATCGCTGGAGTGACCAGACCTTGGTGTCAGGCCTCAACCGTCTGTTCCCCGGCGAGGGTGTGCTCAGTGAAGAAGGTGAGCAACGGGTGCCGCTGACCTCCGCTTACTGGGTGGTCGACCCCCTGGATGGCACGACCAACTTTGCTGCTGGCATTCCCTACTGGGCGATCTCGCTGGCGCGGTTTGAGCAGGGCAGGCCGGTGTTGGCAGTGCTGGACGTCCCGCCCCTGCGTCAACGGATCGTTGCCGCGGCCGGCCAGGGGGCGTGGCGCAACGGCAAACCGTTGCAGCCGCCATCGCTGCAGCATCACCCGGCGGGCTGCGCTTCGCTGTGCAGCCGCTCGATCGGCGTGCTGCAGAAGCTGCCCGACCGTCGCTTTCCGGGCAAGATCCGCATGCTTGGGGTCGCCAGTCTCAATCTGGTGAGCGTGGCCATGGGTCAGACGGTGGCAGCACTGGAAGCCACGCCCAAGATCTGGGATCTGGCCGCGGCCTGGTTGGTGCTCAGCGAACTGGGGTGCAGCGTCCAATGGCTGCAGACATCGCCCGCGTCGATCGAGCCTGGCCGTGACCTTGCCCAGGTCGACTTTCCAGTGTTGGCAGCCGATCAGCTCGCCACGCTCGAGCGTTTCAGGCCCTGGGGCGAGGCCCTGTTGCAGCCCTGAAGGGTCGGCGGGGTTGCCTGCCCAAACTCCTGTGGTACGATTTTGGACTGCCGGCGGGAGCT
>CAZJIF010000062.1:0-10724 GCA_964546045.1 uncultured Klebsiella sp.
AGGTAGTCGTCGGCGCCTGAATCGAGCGCCTCGACCCGTTCACGCACGTCGTCGCGGGCGGTCAGCATCAGCACCGGCATCGCCAGGTTGGCCTGGCGCACCCGGCGGCACACCTCCACCCCGCTGAAATCAGGCAGGCTCCAGTCGAGCAGCACCAGGTCCCAGGGTTCGCTGCGGATCAGGGTCAGGGCTTGCTGGCCGCTGCCCGCCTCACCGCAGCTGTAGCCCTCAAACGCGAGCTCGCCACACAGAAAACGGCGCAGCTCGGGATCGTCATCGACGATCAACACCCGGTGGCCGTTGGGCTGCTGCGCCATGGGGCCAGGCTAGGCCGGCTGGCTGGGCTTGAATCCGAAACACGGAATGGATGCTTAGCTGGCAGCTGTGGCCATCGATGGACCGCTGAGCACCAAACACTTGCCTGCCAACCTGTCGGCCCGACTGGCCCGCTGGGGCCTGGTGATTGTGGCGGTGTATGGCGCTGTGGCTTTGTTGATGCCCCTGTTGGTGCACCTGGGCCTGGTGCCCGACCCCACGGCGGGTGTGGACAACCCGGTCAACACGCCGCCGTCGTGGAGCCATTGGTGCGGCACCGATCGACTGGGCCGGGATGTCTGCGCACGAACCCTGGCCGGCAGTGGGGTGGCGCTGCAGGTGGTGGTGCTGGCAGTGCTGATCGCCCTGCTGATCGGCGTGCCATTGGGCATGGTCAGCGGCTACCTGGGCGGCGGGCTCGATCGGTTGCTGGTGTTGTTGATGGACACGCTCTACACCTTGCCCGTGTTGTTGCTGTCAGTGGTGTTGGCGTTTCTGCTGGGTCGGGGTCTGCCCAATGCTGCTGCGGCGCTGTGCGTCGTTTACATCCCCCAGTACTTCAGGGTGGTGCGCAACCAGAGCGTGCAGATCAAGGCCGAGCTCTACATCGAGGCTGCCCGCTCGCTGGGGGCCGGACCACTGTGGATCCTGCGCCGTTATCTGCTGCGCAACGTGATCACCTCGGTGCCGGTGCTGCTCACACTCAATGCAGCCGATGCGGTGCTGGTCCTGGGTGGGCTGGGGTTCCTGGGGCTCGGTTTGCCCGAGACGGTTCCTGAGTGGGGTGGCGATCTGCAGCAGGCCCTGACCGCACTGCCCACCGGCATTTGGTGGACGGCCCTCTACCCGGGACTGGCCCTGTTCGTGCTGGTGCTGGGGCTGGCGTTTTTGGGTGAAGGGCTGGAGCGCTGGCTCAGCGAGGGCTGACGCCAGCTGACCATCGGCGTCAGAATGGCCGCAGGCTGATCGAGATCGCTCCCATGCCCTGGTGGTTGGACCTGGTCCTGCTGGCGACGGCGCTGGTGCTGTGGCTGTCGGGCAGCGGCCATCGTGATGATGTCTGGGGATTGTTGCAGCGTCTTCTGGCCGTGATCGCGGCCGCGGTGGTGCTGCTGGGGGGGCGCCAGATGGTGCTGGAAGCCTTGGTGTTGGGGCTGGCGCTGTGGTTGCCCGGTGCCGACAGCCAGCGGCTGCGCAGTATGGGCCGCGGTTTCAGCAGCGCAGACGAAGGCTTCGGGGCAGGTCCTCGTTGATGGCACCGTCAGCCGTCAGGCCCGGATAGGGGCGCCCCTGGCTGCGGCACCAGGCGGCCACCTGGGGGTAGGCCCATTCGAACAGAATGTCGGCATAGCGATCCGCCGGCACCCCCTGGCCCTGGCTGGGCACCAGACCGGCCGCCTGCCGTTGCCGCAGGGCTTCAAACAGCAGGGTTGCGGTCGCCACGCTGACATTGAGCGATTGCACCATCCCCTGCATCGGGATCACAATCGCCTGATCGACCAGGGCCGTGGTCTGCGGGCTCAGACCCCATTTCTCGGCTCCCAGCACAAACGCCGTTGGTCCGGTGTAGTCGCAGCTGCGGTAGTCGACCGCCTGGGCCGACAGGTGGGTGCCGTACAGCCGGAACCCCTGGTCCTTGAGCTGCCGGATCACGGCGCTGCTGTCGGCGTGGGCATGCAGGGGCACCCATTTCTGGCTGCCCTGGGCTGTCTTGTTGAAGGTGGCCTGGCGTCCCCTGAGGCTGACCACATGGGCTTCCAGCACCCCGACGGCATCGCAGCTGCGCAGAATGGCCGAGAGGTTGTGGGGCTTGTCGACTTGCTCCAACAGCACCGTCAGGTCGCCCATCCGGCGGTTGAGCACCGCCTTGATCCGCTCGAAGCGTCGGGGCAGCAAGGGCATGGACGAACACACCGTGCAGATGCACCCAGCTTCGATCAGCGTGTGCACGCGGCTGTGGGATTGATTCCGCGCGGACAGCTGGCCACCTACGGCCAGATTGCTGAGCTGATCGGGGCCTATGGCTGTGCCCGCCAGGTGGGTTGGGCCCTGCGCCGCCTGGCCCTGCCCAGCGCTGTGCCCTGGCACAGGGTGGTCAATGCCCGCGGCTGCATCAGCATGAGCCCCAGCCGCGAGGGCAGTGACTGGATGCAGCGGCAGCTGCTGCTGGCCGAGGGCATTCCGGTCAGCGCGGATGGTCAGGTGCCGTTGCGGCGCTATCTGTGGGTTCCGCCCGACTGCAATCCAGCTGCTGATGACTGAGGTGACTGGCCTGCGGCCGCGGTTGCTGGCCTGGCAGGTGCTGCAGGCCGTTGCCGGGGGGGCCTATGCCGATGGTGCCCTCGAGCGGGTGCTGCAGCGGGCAGGTTCGGTCCCCGGGGCCGATCGCGCCCTGCTGACCGAGCTGGCCTACGGCACGATCCGGCAGCAGGGCCTGCTTGATGGCTGGCTCGATCAGCTGGGCAAGGTGGCAGCCGCCCGCCAGCCCCCCAAGCTGCGCTGGGTGTTGCAGCTGGGCGCCTACCAGTTGCTGTTGTGCGGCGGCATTCCGCCATCCGCGGCGGTCAACACCAGCGTCGAGCTGGCCCGGGCAGTGGGCCTGGCCAAGTTGGCACCAGTGGTCAACGGGCTGTTGCGCGAGCTGGCCCGTCGCCATGGTGAGGCGAGCGATCCCTGGGAAGGGCTGCAGCTGCCTCCAGACCCAGCCGCCAGCCTTGCTCTGCGCCGCTCGCTGCCTGCCTGGCTGGCCCAGGACCTGCTGGCCTGGCTGCCGCCGGATCAGGCCGAGCGCGTGGCGGCCGCCAGCAACGCCACACCCCAGCTGGATCTGCGGGTGAACCCGTTGCGCACCAGCCGTGATCAACTGCAGCAGGACCTGGCTGCCGCCGGCATGGCCAGCACTCCGATTGCCGAGCTGGATCAGGCCCTGGCTCTCAGCGGCCGCAGCGGCGAGCTGCGGCGGTTGCCCGGCTATGGCGAGGGTCACTGGAGCGTGCAGGACCGCTCCGCCCAACGGGTGGTGGCGTTGTTGGATCCCCAGCCCGGGCAGTGGATTTTGGATGCCTGTGCTGCCCCTGGCGGCAAAGCCACCCAGATCGCCGAGGTGTGCGGTGATCGCTGCACGGTCTGGGCCGTCGACCGGGCCGAAGCCCGCTTGCGCCGTCTGGCGCGCAACGCCGAGCGGCTGGGGTTGGGGGCGATCCAGGTGCTGTGCGCCGATGCCTGCAACCTGCCCCAGCTGCGACCCGACTGGCAGGGCCGGTTCGACCGCATCCTGCTCGATGCTCCCTGTTCGGGTCTGGGCACCCTGGCGCGCCATGCCGATGCGCGCTGGCGCCTCAACGGGGCGGTGATCGACGAGCTGGTGGTTCTGCAGCAGAACCTGCTGGCCGCCTTGGCGCCGTTGCTGCGGCCGGGCGGGCTGCTGGTTTATGCCACCTGCACCGTGCACCCCCGCGAGAACCAGGATCAGGTGCAGTGGTTTCTGCAGCACCACCAGGGATGGACCCTGCGGCAGTCCTGGCAGCGCTGGCCCGGTGACGAGGGTGATGGCTTCTATGCCGCCGCGCTTCAGGGGGCTGGCGGCGCGGCCACGGGCGGCGGTGGTACGGCTACGGGTGAAGCCATGGGGGCAGGGGCAGCCGGAGCCGGAGCGGCGGCATTGACCCCGGGCCCGCTTGGGGGCACATCGCTTGGGGTCCCCTCGGGCACCGGTACGTAGCGCTCGGGCAGGGTCGGGGCCCCCGGCGTGTCCGGGTTCGTCCCACCGGCGGCACCGTTGCCCGGCTCGGCCGGTCCTGCCGGTTTGGCTTTGCCCGCCTCGGGCTTGTAGCTGTTCTGCAGCTGAGGTTTGGCTGGAAACTGCCGCACCGGCAGGGTCTTGCTGATCGGTGCCATGAACGACCGCCAGGCCAGGGTGGCCACGACGCTGGTGTTGCGGGTCTCGCGGCTGTCGTCGTAGCCCAGCCAGACGCCGGTGGTCAGCTGGGGGATCGAGCCGATGAACCACAGGTCCCGACCGCCCTCGGAGGTGCCCGTCTTGCCCGCCACGGGCCGATCGGGCAGGGCGGCCCCGCCGCCGGTCCCGCCTTTGACCACCAGCTGCAGCATCCACAGCATCGTGTCGGCGAGATCGCTGGCCACGGCCCGCCGGCCCGTGTCGCCGTCGATCCGGCGGCTCCACAGCAGCTGGCCGTCGGGCCCCAGGATCTCTTCAAACGGGGTGGGTTTGACGTAGATGCCCCGGTTGGTGATCGCTGCATAGGCCGCCGTCATGTCGAGCAGGGTCTGCTCGTAGGCGCCGATCGCCATTGGATAGAACTTGCCCAGTTCCCGGGTGATGCCCAGGCTCTTGGCGGTTTCGATCACCTTGTCGAAGCCCAGCTCCTTGAGCAGCGACACCGCGACGGTGTTCAGCGAGTTCTGCAGGGCCACCGCCAGGGACACCCGGCCCAGATAGCGCCCGCCAAAGTTGCGCGGGCAGTAGCCCCTGAAGCATTGCGGCTTGTCGACCACGGTGCGCTCCGGCAGCATCCCGGCCTTGAGAGCAGTCAGGTAGACGAACAGCTTGAAGGTGGAGCCTGGTGACCGCAGCGCCTGGGCTGCCCGGTTGAACTGACTCTTGTCAAAGTCCTTGCCGCCCACCATGGCCCGGACCACGCCGGTGCCGGGCTCCATCGCCACCAGGGCACCTTCCATCTGGCCCGGGGCGTACTGGTTGATGGTGGTCTGGGCCTGCCGTTGCCAGCTCAGGTTGATGGTGCTGCGCACGGTCAGGCCGCCGACTTCAAGCTGTTCCTTGTTGAGCACGCCGGGCAGCTCCTGCTGCACCCAGCTGCTGAACCAGGGCGCCTGGCTGATCCAGAATTTGGGCTCGGCAGGCTTCAGGGCCAGCGGTGTGGCCTCGGCCTCGGCCCGCTGCATCGCGTCGATGAAGCCGGCCTCCTGCATGCGATCCAGCACGATGCGGCGCCGCTGCAGGGCCAGATCAGGGTTGACCAGAGGGGAGTACACCGAGGGGGCCGGTGGCAGGCCGGCGATCAGGGCGGCCTCGGGCAGGGTCAGCTGGCTGGGGGTTTTGGAGAAGTAGATCCAGGCGGCATCGGCGACGCCGTAAGCGCTGGAGCCGAGATACACCACATTGAGGTACTCGGTCAGGATCTGGCGCTTGCTGAGCTGGCGCTCGAGCTTGCCCGCCAGGGCCGCCTCCTTCAGCTTGCGGATCAGGCTGATGTCCTGACTCAGAAAAACGGTTCGAGCCAGTTGTTGGGTGATGGTGCTGGCGCCTTCTTCAACCGAGCGCTGGGTGATGTTGCGCACCAGGGCGCGGCCAATGCCAAGGGGGTCGATGCCGTTGTGTTGGTAAAAGCGTCGGTCTTCGGCGGCGATGAAGGCCTGCTCCACCAGGGTGGGCAGTGTGTCCGTGGTCAGTTTTTCGCGGGTGGCCGGGCCGATCTTCTGGATCACCTGGCCATCAGCGGACAGGATCGTCAGGGTGCCGGGGCGGTTGAAGCTGCCCACCCGGCGCGCATCGGGCAACAGGGTGTCGATGCCGCTCACCAGGGCCGCCTGGCCGAGCGCGGCGCCCACTCCCACCAGGGCAGACAGAGCGGCCGTGCGTTTCCAGTCCAGGCGTTTGGGCTGGAGCGGCGAGGCTGCCTTGCCCACGTCAGCCGAAGCTGCTGGTCACCAGGTCACTGTGACCGATGGCCAGGGCGGTGACCAGCATGCCAAGCACAAGGAAGGGCTGGGCGCTGGCCTGGTATTTGACATCGAAGGCCACCGGATCGCGCAACAGCCAGATGTCCTGGAAGGTCATCTGCGGCACGATCAGCAGCACCAGCAACACCGCCGCAAAGTGCTGGCCGATGGCAATCAGCACAGCCACCATCGCCAGCTGGAACAGATCGATCATGCCGGCGCTGATCCAACTGGCCTTTTCGATGCCGAACACCACAGGCAGGCTGTTGAGTCCCAGGGCCCGATCGCCTTCGACACTCTTGAAATCGTTGACCACAGCAATGCCCAGACCCGCCAGGGAATAGGCCAGGGTCAGCAGGGCGGTGGTCCAGGTGAGCTGGCCAAACAGGGCCTGGCCTGCCCACCAGGGCAGGGCGATGTAGCTGGCCCCCAGGGCGTAGTTGCCTAACCAGCCGTTCTGCTTGAGCTTGAGCGGTGGTGCTGAATAGATGTAACTGACGAATGAGCCACCCAGGGCCAGCAGCAGCAGCACCGGTGTGGTGTGCCCCGCCCAGACGTCCAGGCCATAGGCCACGCCGAGACCAGCCAGCAGCAGGATCCAGATCTGGGCCTTGACCTGGCCCAGGGGGATCGCACCCGAGGGAATCGGCCGGTAGGGCTCGTTGATCGCGTCGATCTCGCGGTCGTAGTAATCGTTGATCGTCTGGGTGTAGCCAGCCAGCAGCGGGCCGCTCATCAACATGCAGGCGATCGAGGCGCCCACCTGCTGCAGCGACCAGTGGAAGTTGCCGCTGGCGGCGGCGCCACAGATCACACCCCAGATCAGGGGGATCCAGGTCACCGGTTTCATCAGCTGCAGCCGGATCTTCCAGATCGAGCTGGTGCCGGCGGCACCTTTCATGCCAAGCAGCTGGCGGGCCGAGGCGCCCGTGGAGGCCTCGGGGTTGGGGCTGTTGCTCAAGGCTCGCTCCTTCAGGCGAGGGTGATCTCGTCGTCGAAGAACCAGGCCTTGTTGCCGTTGGCCAATTGCACCACAACGCCGATGCCCTTGCCGTCCACGGTGCGGAAGCCGGTCACGGTGGCGCTGGCGTCGGCCTTGAGCGCCTCAACCATGTCGGCGGGAATGCGGTCACGCACCCGGGTGATGCGCACCTTGGCACCGATGTTGATGCTGGCTGGGGTGGCAGCCTGGGACATGGACGGCGCGACCGAAGAGTGGCGCCACCTTAACCCGCCTTCAACCGCACTCCATGGTTGCCAAACGGATCATTCCCTGCCTCGATGTGGCCGACGGCCGGGTGGTCAAGGGGGTCAACTTCGTGGGGCTGCGGGACGCCGGTGACCCGGTCGAGCTGGCCTGCCGCTACAGCACCGCCGGGGCAGACGAGCTGGTGTTTCTCGACATCGCCGCCAGCCACCAGGGGCGCGCCACCCTGGTCGATCTGGTGCGCCGCACCGCCGAGGAGGTGACGATCCCGTTCACCGTCGGCGGTGGCATCGGCAGTGTTGACGGCATCACCGAGCTGCTGCGGGCCGGGGCCGACAAGGTGAGCCTCAACTCGTCGGCCGTGCGCGACCCCGCCTTGGTGGCCCGTGGCGCCGAGCGCTTTGGCTGCCAATGCATCGTCGTGGCGATCGATGCCCGCCGTCGCGCCCCAGCGGCTGACGAGCCGGGCGGCTGGGACGTCTTCGTCAAGGGCGGTCGGGAGAACACCGGCCTTGATGCGGTCTCCTGGGCCCGGCAGGTGGTGGCGCTTGGTGCTGGAGAGATCCTGCTCACCTCCATGGATGGGGACGGCACCCAGGCCGGCTACGACCTGGAGCTGACCCGTGCCGTCGCCGATGCGGTCGAGGTTCCTGTGATCGCCAGCGGCGGGGCCGGCTGCATCGATCACATCGCAGCAGCCCTGGACCCCGGCCCTGCCGGCGGTCATGCCTCTGCGGCCCTACTGGCCTCGCTGTTGCATGACGGGGTGCTGACCGTGGAAGCGATCAAGACCGATCTGCTGGCGCGGGGCGTGCCGATCAGGCCGTTGCAGTCGGCCCTCTGAGGCGCGGCCGGTGCCGCCGGCTCGTTACATTTCAACAAGTCTGCGGCCCTGCGCCCCCGGTCTGCGGTGACTGCACTGTTTTTGTTACCGCCGTCCCTGCTGACCGCCCTGGCCCTGGTCTTGGTCGTGGTGATCGTGGCGCTGGTGGCCTGGGCCTTGCAGTTGATGCAGGCGGCCAACGACCGGCAGGACTTTTCGTTGATGCTGGCGGGATGCATGGTCTGCTCGGCCGCTGTCGGGCTGGCCACGGTGATGGTGATCACCGTCACCACGCCGGCACGAATCGATTCCAGCAGCCTGGCTCTGCTGCAAGCTTCGATGGTCGAGCTCTCCGAGATCGACGGCCTGTGAGCGGGTTTGCCCCGGGTGATGCGGCTGCCGTCAAGCAGCTGTTTGAAGCCGCCGCCCCCCGCTATGACCAACTCAATGATCTGTTGAGTCTGGGCCTGCATCGCCTGTGGAAACGGCAGGCCATCGCCTGGGTCAACCCCCAGCCCGGTCAGCGTTGCCTTGATCTGTGCTGTGGCACCGGCGACCTGGCCCTGCTGCTGGCGGCCCGGGTTCGCCCGGGAGGGTTGGTGCTGGGCCTGGACGCCGCCGCTGCTCCCCTGGAGCTGGCCGCGGCCCGGGCCCGGCGGCAGCCCTGGCTGCCCCTGCAGTGGCAGCTGGGCGATGCCCAGGCCACCGGTCTGCCGACGGCCTGGGCCGATGGCGCCGTGATGGCCTATGGCCTGCGCAACCTGGCTGATCCTGCAGCGGGTCTGGCCGAACTGCGGCGTCTGCTGCGCCCGGGCGCCCGAGCCGCGGTGCTGGACTTCAACCGTGCCCAGACCGTGGCGGGCCGGTTTCAACAGGCCTATCTGCGGCGCGTGGTTGTGCCGGCGGCCCGGCGGGTCGGTCTTGAGCAGCATTACGCCTATCTGGAGGCCAGCCTGGCCCGCTTTGCCAACGGACCCCGTCAGGAGCTGCTGGCCACACGGGCCGGCTTTGCCCAGGCGCACCACCGCCCGCTGGCGGGGGGGCTGATGGGTCTGCTGGAGTTGGTGGCCTAAGCGCCGATCACCCGGTTGCGGCCCGTGCTCTTGGCGGCGTAAAGGCGCTCGTCGGCCTGCCGCAACAATGCCGCGATTTCGGGTTCGATCTCGTCGGCCAGGGGGGCGGTCGCTAGCGCGGGCAACCGCAGGGCTGCCACGCCGATGCTCAGGCTCACGTCAGGGCCGCTCGGATTGTTGGCATGGGGCAGGGCCAGTGCCGCAATCCGCCGGTGCAGCCGTTCGGCCATCAGCGTCGCCTGCGCCAGATCAAGACCGTCCCACAGCACGATGAACTCCTCGCCGCCGTAGCGGGCCAGGCAGTCGCTGCCCTGCCGGATTTCGGCGGCCAAGGCGGTGGCCACCTGCTGCAGGCAGCGATCACCGGCCTGGTGGCCGTAGTGGTCGTTGTAGGCCTTGAAGTGGTCGATGTCGATCATCGCCACTGCCAGGCTGCTGCCGGCCCGGGTGGCGGCGCGCCAGCGTTCGCGCAGCAGCGCATCAAAACGGCGCCGGTTGGTGATGCCGGTCAAGCCATCGGTGTCGCTCAGCCGTTGCAGCAGGGCGTTGGCGCTTTCGAGCTGCGCGGTGCGTTCGGCCACGGTGCGCTCGAGGGACCCCGCCAGCTGTTGCAGTTGACGGTTGGCCCGGGTGCGGCTGGCGTTGACCACCAGCACCATCAAGGCGGTGACCAGCGTGATGATCACGGTGAGCTCGAGCAGTTCGAGCGCCTGCACGCTGTTGGCGAGCTGGAGGCGTTGATCGCTCGGGTTGGGCAGCCGTGCCAGCAGCAGGGCCAGCCCCGCCATGACCGGGGTGGCTGCCGCCGGGCTGAAGCGGAACCCCGCCCACAACGTCAGCGGCAGGAAGCCGGTCGCCGGCCGCAGGCTGAACACCTCGATCAGCTGCAGATGGACCACCAGTCCCATGACCACGCAGGCCAACAGCAGCAGCCAGAACTCAAGTCGGCGCAGCTCGTGCAGTCGGGTTCTGCTGTTGCGCCCCACCCAGCTGAGCAAGGGTGGGGCCATTACCACCGAGCCGGCCAGATTGCCGGCCCACCAGCTCAGGGCCTGCCCCTCCTGGCCCCAGTCGCGCAGTTGCGGCAGCACCAGCGACGCGATCAGGGTGCCGACCAGCGCGCACACGCCTGACGCCGCCAGAAAGCCGAACAGGTTGCCCACCGAGGCGAACAGATCCCTGCCGCGCATCCAGCGAGGGGCCAGGGCGGCCATCAGGGCCGTGCCGCAGCTGTGCCCCAGACCAACCACCAGCGCCTGGGACAGGTCAAAGCTCCCACGGCCCAGATTGCTGAGCAGGGTGCCCAGCAACGGCACTGGCACCGCCCAGTACCCCATGCGCAGGGCCAGGGCATCGTTCAGTCCTGAGGGCAGCCAGATGTCGGCAATGGCTGGATCGTCAGGCCAGCCATGGCTGCTGATGATCGCCAGAACCACGTAGGCGCAGCTGCTCAGCAGCACCAGACGGACACGGCTGCCCGGGCGCAATTCTTGGCCGGCCGGCCGGTGGCTGGCAGCGGCGTCGGCATCTCGGGCCCGTCCCACCCTGCGACCAATCCACCGTTGTTTGAGCATGGACGGCGGAGGATGCGGAAGGATCACGCCGC
>CAZJIF010000063.1:0-10679 GCA_964546045.1 uncultured Klebsiella sp.
CGGGAACGGTGATCACCGCCTGGGTCACCGTTTCACCGAGGTACTTGCCGGCGTCTTCAGCCAGCTTGCGCAGCACCTCGGCCGAGACCTCCTCGGGCGCGAACTGCTTGTTGAGAACCGGGCACTTGACCTTGACGTTGGAGCCGGCCTTTTCAACGCCGTAGCTGACTTCCTTGGACTCCTCGTTGACCTCGTCGACCCGGCGGCCGATGAAGCGCTTCACCGAATAAAAGGTGTTCTCGGGGTTCATGACCGCCTGACGCTTGGCGATCTGGCCAACCAGCTTGTCCTGGTTCTTGGTGTAAGCCACCACCGAAGGGGTGGTGCGGAAGCCTTCGGCGTTGGCGATCACCGTGGGCTTGCCGCCCTCCATCACGGACACGCAGCTGTTCGTGGTGCCGAGGTCAATACCGACAACCTTGCCCATGGGTTCCCACCTCCTGAGGTGATGAATTCAGACTGCAGGCATCCTCATCAGCCGAGCCCACAGCCGGCGAGGGGTGGTTCCCGAACAGCTGCCGAACCTCTGCCATGGCCCATGCGATCTCAGCCCACACCGCCCTGCTGGGGGTTCTGGGTCATCCCGTGGGCCACTCGCTGTCACCGGCACTGCACAACGCCGCCATCACCGCCCTCGGGCTCGACTGGGTCTACCTGGCCCTGCCGGTACCCGCCGAGCAGCTGGCAACGGTGGTGCAGGGCCTTGAGGCGATCGGCTGCCGCGGCCTGAGCGTCACCATCCCCCACAAGCAATCGGTGGCAGCCCTGTGCCGCCAGCTCAGCCCCCTGGCCGAGCGGGTCGGCGCCGTCAACACCCTGGTGCCGCTTGAGGGGGGGGGCTGGTTCGGCACGAACACAGATGTCGAAGGGTTCGTGACCCCACTGCGCAACCAGACCTGGCAGGGGCGCCACGCCCTGGTGCTGGGCAACGGCGGCAGCGCCCGGGCCGTGGTGGCCGGCCTGGTGGAGCTGGGGCTGGAGGCGATCACCGTGGTCGGCCGTCGCCCTGAGGCCCTGTCTGCTTTTGCAGCCCAATGCAGCGCCTGGGCGCCCCAGCTGACCACCCAGACGCTGGAGCGCTCGATCGAGCCACTGCTGGCCGCCGTCGATCTGGTGGTCAACACCACACCGCTGGGCATGGGCACGGACCAGTCACCGTTGAGTCCAAGTCAGGTCGCAGTGCTCCGCCCCGGGACCACGGTCTACGACCTGATCTATGTGCCCAGACCCACCCAGCTGCTGCGCCTGGCCGCAGCGGGCGGCTGCACCACGATCGACGGGCTGACGATGTTGGTGCACCAGGGGGCAGCGGCCCTGCGGCTGTGGAGCGGGCGGAGCGAGGTGCCGGTTGCGGCGATGACCGCCGCGGCCGAGGCAGCCCTGCGAGACTGACCCACCGACCCGCTGTGCCGATGCTCAACCCACCCCTGTGGCAACGGCTGCTGGCCGCCGCCGCCTACCTGCTGCCCTGGAGCGATGCAATCCCCTTTGGGCGGTCCCTGTTCGGCCTGCTGCCGGTGCTGCAATGGCTGCAGCTGCCGGCCGCGCCCCTGATGCTGGTGCAGCAGGCGGTGCCCTTCGGCGGGTTTGTGGTCTTCCTCGGCCTGTACCTCGGGGTCGTGCGCAACGAACGGGTGCCCTATCTGCTGCGCTTCAGCGTGCTGCAGGCGATTCTTCTGGACATCGTGCTGGTGCTGCTGTCGCTGGTGTTCAGCGTGCTGCTGAACCCGCTGGGGGCCGGGTTCGCCGTCCGCACCCTGAGCAACACGGTCTTTCTGGGCGCCCTGGTGCTGGTGCTGTTCGCCATGGTCGAAAGCCTGCGGGGCAAGGAGGCCGACATTCCCAGCCTGTCCCAGGCTGTGCGGATGCAGCTCTACTGACTGATAGCTTGGTTGATCCGTCGCTGGCGGGTCCTGATGACCAGCCGGCCCCTGCCGCACCCTTGAGGCGACCATGACGCAGCCCTACTACGAAACGATGTACATCCTTCGTCCGGACATTCCGGAAGAAGAGGTCGAGGGCCACATCACCAAATATCGCGACCTGGTCACCGAGGCCGGTGCCGAGGTGCTCGACTGCCAGATGCGCGGCAAGCGCCGCCTGGCCTACCCGATCGCCAAGCACCGCGAAGGCATCTACGTCCAGCTGAACCACAACGGTGATGGCCAGCAGGTGGCAACACTCGAGCGGGCCATGCGCCTGTCCGAGGATGTGATCCGCTATCTGACCGTCAAACAGGACGGCCCCATGCCCGCACCGCGCGCAATTCCGTCTGCCAGCAGCGAAACCCCCGCCGCCCCGACCGAGGCTGCCGTCCAGGCCTGAAACGCTGTAAGGTCCCGGCATGGACCGGGACTTCGAACTGCAGGCGCTGCAGGACATCCGCCGTCGCATCGCGGCTCTCGAATCCCTGCTCGACGATCTCCCCGAGCTGTTCGAAAGCCGCTTTCGCCAACGGTTGCAACCGTTGCTTGACCAGCAGCAGAACTTGCTGCATGACAACGCTGTGATGCGTCAACAGCTGTTGCTGCGCAGCGACAGCCGCAGGGGTAGGGGCCGGTTCAGCCCCCTGAGGCTGCTTCCCCGACCCCTCAGCCTCAGAGGGACTGACGTTGGCGCGCTGCCCACAGCCGTGTCGGCAGACCCCACACGTAAATGAATCCCTCTGAGGCGCGGTGGTCGAACCGATCACCTGCGTCGTAGGTCGCCATGTCCGGCACGTAGAGGCTGTCGGCGACCGAACTACGGCCCACCACCGTGGCGTTTCCCTTGTGCAATCTGATGCGCACCGTGCCGTTGACGCTCGCCTGGGTGCGCTCGATGAAGCCATCAATGGCGTCCTTGAGGGGGCCGAACCACAGGCCCTGGTAGACGAGATCGGCCCACTGCATCTCGAGCTGGCGTTTGCTGCGCAGCACGTCAGCTGCCAGGGTGAGGCTCTCAAGCTCCTGATGGGCCTTGATCAGCAGCAGCAGACCCGGGGTCTCGTAGATCTCACGGCTCTTGATGCCGACCACCCTGTTCTCGATCATGTCCAACCGGCCAAAGCCATGGCTACCGGCCAGGGCATTGGCGCGGCGAATCAGGCTGACCGGATCGAGGCGCTGCCCATCGATGCTGACCGGATCGCCGTGCTCAAAGCCGATCTCGATCACCTGGGGCTGGGCGGGGGCGGCATCCACACTCACCGTCAGGGCATAGATCTCCTCGGGCGGTTCGACATTGGGGTCCTCGAGGGGACCCGCCTCGATCGAGCGGCCGAGCAGGTTCAAGTCGATCGAGTAGGGGGATCGCTTGCTGACGGGTGAGGGGATGCCACAGCGCTCGCCGTAGGCGATCGTCTGCTCGCGGCTCATGCCCCATTCACGGGCGGGGGTGAGCACCTTGAGGTCAGGAGCCAGGGCGCCGATCGCCACGTCAAAGCGCACCTGATCATTGCCCTTGCCGGTGCAACCATGGGCGACCGCATCGGCCCCCAGCTCGCGGGCGATCTCGACGAGCCGCCGGGCAATCAGCGGCCGCGCCAGGGCGGTGCTGAGCGGGTAACGACCCTCGTAAAGGGCGTTGGCGCGGATCGCCGGAAACGCGAACTCACAAATGAACGGCTCGATCAGATCGCCCACGATCGACTGGCTGGCACCCGAATCGAGGGCCTTTTGGCGGATCGGCTCGAGCTCGTCACCCTGACCCAGGTCGGCAGCAAAGGTGATCACCTCCTCCACACCCCATTCCTTGATCAGGTACGGAATGCAGACGCTGGTGTCGACACCACCGGAGTACGCCAGCACGGCCTTCTTGGCACGACCCATCAGAGTTCCCTGGGTTGGTAATCCTGCGATTCTCCCCTCTCACCGGTGCCGACGGCAGCCGGGTCGGGCTGCTGCCGCCAGTTGAACCCGAGCCAGACCAGCACCAGCAGCGGCGGCAACAGCACCAGCAGAGCCACCACCGCCGGGACGACGGGCAACGGCTGGGGCCAGCGCTCGCCGGCCGCAGCCAGCACCGCACTGAGCATCAGGCTCAGGGCCCAGATTCTGAGCAGGGAGCGCACCATGGGGGAGTGGGGCTGGAAAAGCTAATCTGATGGATTGGTCTGATCGCGGCAGTATCCGTCCCATGAGCACCCTTGCCTCCGGCGACAGCAGCCGGCTCGACAGCATCAATCCTTCGCTCACCCGCTACGGGCGCCACGAGATGGCTCCGGTGCTGCCCCTGCGCGACGAGCCCGACCTGCTGAGCTGGCTCGAGACCAGCGGCCGTCTGGTGGCCGATGAAGAAACCGCCAGCACCGACGTGAGCACCGTCGAAGAGGAGGAACTGTCGGCGCTGATGGGCGAAAAAGAGGACTACAACCAGGCCGACGAGCAACCTGAGGAAGACTGGGAGGACTGATTCCCGGCCGGCCTTGCCCCGATCTGCGCTGAACACCCCAGCTGAGCAGCCTGCTGCGCAAGCCACACCCCAACCCAGGCCCAGTGATCCGCGCCGCATGGCCGGATTGCTGGGTCTTGTGCTGGTGGTCGCCTGCCTGGCCTCGGATCTGCTGGTGGCCAATTCGCTGCTGACGCCGCCACTGCTGTTGGCGGCCGGCATCAGTGTGGCGGTCTGCCGTTGGGGCGTGCCGCGGCTGCGGGCCCTCAAGCTGGGCCAGGTGATTCGACAGGAGGGCCCCCAGGCGCACCACAGCAAGGCCGGCACGCCCACCATGGGCGGTCTGCTGGTGGTGCCCGTGGGGGTGCTGGTGGGGGGTCTGATCAACCCCGACGACCCGCGCCTGCTGGCCCTGGCGGCGCTCACCCTGGCCACGATGGCGATCGGCGCGATCGACGACTGGACCAGTCTGACCAAACGCACCAATACAGGCCTGAGCCCTCGCGGCAAACTGCTGCTGCAGGCCGCGGCAGCCCTGCTGTTTCTGATCTGGGCGGCCCAGGGGGGCTGGCTGGGCGGGGCCGAAGCCGGTGATGTGGCCTTGCCCATGGGCTGGGTGCTGCCCCTGGGACTGTTGATCTGGCCCCTGGGACTGTTCGTGGTCCTGGCCGAAAGCAATGCCACCAACCTCACCGATGGCCTCGACGGGCTCGCAGCGGGCTGCGGCGCCACCGTGTTCACAGGCCTGGGGCTGCAGCTGATGCTGCGCGCTCACGAAGGTGACCCGGTGCTGGCGGCGTTCTGCACCGCCATGGCCGGCTGCTGGCTGGGCTTTCTGGCTTTCAACCACAACCCGGCACGGGTGTTCATGGGTGACACCGGTTCGCTCGCCATGGGGGCAGCGCTGGCCGGCGTGGGCCTGCTGTCCAACAGCCTCTGGCCGCTGCTGCTGATGGGCGGCGTGTTTCTGGCTGAATCGCTGTCGGTGATCCTCCAGGTCTGGGTGTTCAAGGCCACCAAAAACCCAGCCACGGGCCAGGGCCGACGCCTGTTTCGCATGGCGCCGCTGCACCATCACTTCGAGCTCGGCGGCCTGAGCGAGGTGACGGTGGTCCACCGCTTCTGGCTCGCCAGCCTGCTACTGGTGGTGCTGGGGCTGGTGCTGCTGCCCTGAACCCCAGCTTCCTGCTCACCATGCCCCACTTCACCTGGAAGGACACCGGCCTGACGGCCGACTGCGCCAGCCTTGAAGCGATGGCCGCCCGATTTGAAGAAGCGGCCGCCCTGATGCGCCGCATGTCCGGCGAGGGCTTTGTGCTCGAGCGCCACAGCACAGGCCAGCGCATCACCCACGCCGAGCCCGGCGTGTTTGAGGCCTATGGCTTCATCAATGAAGAGTCACCGGTTCGGCAGCTGACGCTGCTGCCTTAACGGCTGCGCAGGTACCCCACGATCCACACCACCACGAACGCCAGCGACGACGCCCCCAGATAAATCAGGGCCCATTTCTGAAAGGTGGCGATGTCCCAGCCGAACAGCAGGCCATCGGCGGCGTCGCCAGCGGTGCTGAAGGCCAGGGTCAGGGCTGACAGCACGGGTGCACTGCGGCAGGATCGGCCGATTCTGACCGGCCGCCGTGCCGGCCGCCGGCGCCCATGACCCCTCCGTTTGACAGCCTGCCTCGCACCCTGTTGCTGCTGGGCAGTGGCGAGCTGGGCAAGGAGGTGGCCATCGCGGCCCAACGCCTGGGCTGCCGGGTCATCGCCGTCGACCGCTACGCCGGCGCACCGGCGATGCAGGTGGCCGATGCCTCTGAGGTCATCGCCATGACCGACGCCGAGGCGCTCAAGGCGGTGGTGCGGCGCCACCAGCCCGATCTGGTCATTCCCGAAATCGAAGCGCTGGCGGTGGATGCCCTGGCCGAGCTGGAGGCCGAAGGCATCACCGTGATCCCGACGGCCAGGGCCACGGCGGTGACCATGAACCGCGACCGCATCCGCGATCTGGCGGCCGGCGCCCTGGGCCTGCGCACGGCCCGTTTCGCCTATGCCGAAAGCGCCGACGACCTGGCAGCCGCCGCCCAACCCCTGGGCTGGCCGGTGGTGGTCAAACCGGTGATGAGCTCAAGCGGCAAGGGCCAGAGCGTGGTGCATGGGCCCGACGGCATCGCCGCGGCCTGGGAGGCGGCACTGGCCGGAGCCCGCGGCGCCGGCGCGCGGGTGATCGTCGAAGAGTTTCTGCGCTTCGAACTGGAGATCACCCTGCTGACCGTGAAGCAGTGGAACGGACCGACCCTGTTCTGCCCGCCGATTGGCCACATTCAGGAGCGGGGCGACTACCAGTGCAGCTGGCAGCCGGCAGCCCTGCCCAATGAGGCGTTGGCAGCAGCCCAGGCCATGGCCCGCAGCGTCACCGACAACCTGGGCGGCGCCGGGCTGTTCGGTGTCGAGTTCTTCCTCTGCAACCACCCGGACGGGACGCCCGAGGTGGTGTTCTCAGAACTGTCGCCCCGGCCCCATGACACCGGTCTGGTGACCCTGATGGGTCAGAACCTGAGCGAATTCGAGCTGCACCTGCGGGCGGTGCTGGGGCTGCCCATCCCGGCGATCACCAGCAGCGGACCGGCCGCCAGCCGCGTGATCCTGGCCAGCGAGCAGGCCACGGACCTGCGCTACGAAGGCCTGGACCAGGCCCTGGCTGTGCCCGAGACCCAGGTGCTGCTGTTCGGCAAGCCCGATGCCCGGCCCCATCGCCGCCTGGGGGTCGCCCTGGCCCGCGGCAGCAGCGAGGCCGAAGCACGCCAACGGGCCGATGCAGCCGCGGCCTGCGTGCGGGTAGTGGGCAGTCCCTGAGGCGGACCCGGGCCAAATTGCCGCAACCCCCTGGTGCAGCGGGATTTCGCTGCTTATGGTGCGCCGAGCAGTGCAGCCCATGAGCCAGGCCCAGCCCCGCCGACCGGCCCGTTCGGGTCAGACCCGCCGTCGCCGAGCCGAGCCGGTGGTGACCGATCTGGAGCCACGCCGGCGCAAACGGCAACAAGGGCGAAGCACGGCCAAAACCACCCCCCCAACGCCGAAACACCGTCGCCGACCGCTGCTGCCCTTTGTTCTGGGCATCGCCGTGGGCTACGGCCTTGCCGGTCCGCTGCCCTCGCTGGCCGCCAAGGCACTGGCGGGCCTGTGGCCCCACAGCCAGGCCATCGGCAACCTGGTTCCCTTTGGCATCAGCGGCCGGCGGATCCTGGTCCTGGGCACCGACAAGGTCAGCGACAGTACCGATGTGATGTTCACGGTACAGATCAAGGACGGCCAGACCCGGCTCACCCAGCTGCCTCGTGACACCTTCATCGAGAGCCAGCAGCACGGTGTTCTCAAGGCCAACGCTTTGTACGCCTTTGGCGGCATGGAAGCGATCCGGCAGGATCTGCCGCCGCTGCTGGGGGGCCCCGTCGACCGGTACCTCAAAGTCAACCTGCGGGCCGTGCAGCGGGTTGCCGATGCCCTCGGCGGCGTTGAGGTCGACGTGCCCAAACGGATGGTCTACGCCGACAACAGCCAGGGTCTCTACATCGATCTCTATCCCGGACGGCAGCTGCTCAAAGGTGAAGCCCTGGAAGGGTTTCTGCGCTACCGCCACGACGAACACGGTGATCTGGGCCGCATGGACCGGCAGAAGCTGGTGCTGGCCGAGATCTTTCGCAAGCTGGCCAGTCCCAGCAGCCTGCCCCAGTTGCCCCAGCTAATGGCGATCGCGGGCGACGACGTCAAGACCGATCTGTCCCTGCTCGAGCTGGGACAACTGATCACCGCCATGGCGGGCACCAAGCTCAGCACCAACCAGATCCCGGGGCGCCTGTTCTGGCACAACGACCTGAGCTATTGGATGCCCGACAGCAACACCCACTACCCCAGCGGCAGTGAGGTCAGCGCCGCAGAAAACGGTGGTGTCTGAGGCCGTCGAGCAGCCCCCAGGCCTGCGGCCGCGTTGAGAAAAACACCCGGCGGTGCTGACGCAGCCGTTCAAGCTCGGGGTCGTGATCCTGGGGCACCACCCCCAGCGCCAGCCCTTGCAGCAGCTCAGCATCCCCCTGCTGACTGGCCTCCACCAGGATCGCCTCCAGGGGCAGATCCCAACAGAGCGCCGCATGCCGCAGCGCTTCCACCTTGGAAGCCACCAGTGGCAGCACATCGAGGTACCAGTGTTGAAACAGATGGGGCCTGGCCTGCAGGTCATGGCTGCGCAGGGTCTGGCGCACCAGCGGCAGAATCCCGCTGTCAGCTTCGGTGAGGAGATAGCTCACCTTGAACGGACCCTGATCGGACTCGGGTTGCCGCTGCAGCCTGGGCTCGAGCTCGGCCATCGCCGCCACCACAGCCTGACGCTGCCAGTCGCGCCCAATGCGCTGTTGCCAATGGTGATCGCGCAGCGCGCCCACATGGATGTCCGTCCCTGCCTGGGTGATCCAGAGCAGCGGCTCGGGCAGGTGGAGCTCCTGGTAGCGCAGGCGGGCCGATTTGATGCCCCGACCGGAGGTCACCGCCAGTTCTATGCGGGACCCCGACTGCAGCTGGCTCTGCAGCTCGCGCAGACTGCCGGGGTCCGGCGCGCCGAAACTGCCGTCGAGATCCAGCACAACCAGCTTCTGGGGCCGGTCGACCGCTGCATACGGTGAGCGGCCGGCGGCCACGGTGGCGGCCGGCCGGCTGAGTGGCTCACAGATCGCCTTGCTGGCCTCGGCCAGGTAGTGACTGACGTGGGCGTCCCAACTGAAGGCGCGACAGACGGCCTCAATGCCGTTGTGGCTCCAACGTCGCCAGCGCCGGGAATCCCTGAGGCTCTCTTCCACCGCCTGTTGCAAGGCATCGAGATCGGACACATCAACCAGCAGGCCATTGCTGGTGCGGGCGAGGATGTCGCGCGGACCGCCGTCATCGGTGGCGACCACCGGTAGGCCACTGGCCGCTGCCTCCAGCAGGGTCAGACCAAAGGGTTCGGTCAGTGCCGGATTGACGAACACCCCCCCGAGCCGCGATGCCCAGCGGTAGATCGCTGGGATCTGGTTGCGTTGGTGCTGCTTGGGATAGGCAACCCGGCCATAGAGGTCGTGGCGGTCCACCAACTCGAACACCTGCTGCAGCACCTCGCGCTGCTGCTTCTCCAGTTGACGGGGATCGTCCCGACTGCCCAGCACGAGCACGAGGTTGTGCTGACTGCGCAACAGCTCAGAACGGCCGAAGATCTCCACCAGCGCCGCGATGTTCTTGCGTGGATCAGGCCGGCAGATCGCCAGCACAGGTGGCTTGGCCGGATTCCGCAGAAATGGGGCCATCAGGCTGGCGATGCTGTCCTCCTGCTGGCCGGCCTGGGGCGGATGGAACAGCTCGGCATTGACCCCCGGGGGGATCACCCGAGCCCGTTCAGGGCGAAAGCGTCCATAACGGCAATACTGATGCTCCCGTTCCTGCTGGGTGCTGGTGATGACGAGCTGGCTATGGGCCAGGGTGAGCTCTTCGGCATCAATCCGCCTGGCCATCGAATACTGGGAATCGATCTGGCTGGAATCAAGACCCGCCTGAATCAGGCGGCGACGCTTCTCGCGCCCCAGCGAATGGCCCGTGTAGATGAGCGGGATGCCAAGGCGCCGATGCACCAGAGCGCCCACGTATCCAGCATCGGCGTAATGGGCATGGATCCAGTCCGGCAACCGATCCTGTTGGCGCAAGCGCTCAACCAGAACATCAGCGAGCTCATCGAGGTAGGGCCAGAGCAATTCCTTGCGCAGGTAACGCCTTGGTCCGAACGGCAGGCGCACGATCGAAGCATCGGCCGTCAATGGCTCGTCGCCTTGGGCATAGTCCGGGGCCAACCGACGATCGTGAATCAAGCGGGTCACCACCGCAACCCGTTCGACCTCGGGACGGGCCGCCAGCGCCCTGATCAGCTGCAGCACATAGGTGGTCTGGCCGCCGGTATCGGGATCACGACCCAGCTCAAGGTTCCGGCCGCGCAGCAGGCCATGCAGGTGGAGATGGAGGATCGAGAGCCCCACGGGAACCCTTGAGGCTGCTTGGCCTTGCTTAGCGGTGATCGGCGAGCCTGACGGGTGCGATCAACGCGGTGCAGCATCTTTGCCCCAGGACTCAGGCGATCGCCACCACCTCGGGTGGATGGGCTGCCACCTCCTCAGGTGTTCCCGTCACGACAATCTGACCGCCTTTGTCGCGGCCTTTGGGATCCAGATCAATGATCCAGTCAGAGCAGCGGTGCACACAAGGTTGTGCTCCATCATCACCAGACCTCCCAGTAGG
>CAZJIF010000064.1:0-10500 GCA_964546045.1 uncultured Klebsiella sp.
GTTCCTCTTCGGGCACCTGATCTGGGCAACCGGCTTCATGTTCCTGATCTCCTGGAGGGGTTACTGGCAGGAGCTGATTGAGACCATCGTCTGGGCTCATCAGCGCACTCCGCTCGCCAACCTGGTGGGCTGGCGCGACAAGCCCGTCGCTCTCTCGATCGTTCAGGCCCGCGTGGTTGGTCTGGCTCACTTCACCGTGGGCTACTTCGTCACCTACGCCGCCTTCCTGATCGCTTCCACCTCTGGCAAATTCGGCTGATCTTCAGCTGAATCCCCAGCTCGAGGGACGTCCAAAACCCCGGCCTTCAGGCCGGGGTTTTTTTATGTCTGATGTTGTTTCACTGGCGCTGGGCTAGAGCGATGCACTAGCCGGGGGCCCCACAGTCAGCTCCTTTTTGGCGTCGAGGCAACGACGGGCCAACAGACGTTTGCTGTGGGATGGTGTCGGAACTGATGTCGGTGGTGCTGCAGGGCACGGCTGTTCAGTTCCTAGCGTGCCAATGCAGTGGCGGCCTTGTTTGCTCGCCGCAGGCCACCGAGCCTGGCTGTCGATCCACTGGCTTCACCTAGGGCCTTGCGTCGGACCCAGGCCTGCAGGCGAGGGCGGGCGCATTGGCTTTGCGGAACAGCACACCTGGGCCGGTGATGTCGCGCCGATTGACAGCTGGCAGATCAGCCCAGGGCCAATAAAAAAGCCCTGCCGGTGCGGCAGGGCTTGCTTGGACGATTTGCTGAAGTCTGATGGAGTCAGCTCAGGTCAGCTCAGCCGACGCTCCAGACGCCACCTGCGATCTTCACCAGGGGCGCGACCACGGCCGTGCTGGCCAGGAACCAGGCGAAGGCGGCACCACCGCAGCCACCCAGCCAGAAGCCGCTGGCAAACTCGGCCCAACCGGCTTTGGTGAACAGATCGGCGGGAGGATTGTCGATCGTGGCGTCGGCGGGTTGCACGTTCGGGCCCGTGCCGGCGGTGCCGTAGATCGACAGACAGATCGTCAGGATCGAGACCAGCCCGATGGTCGCCAGCAGACCGGCGGTGCTGGCGTATTCGGTGGCCCGCAGGGGACCCGTGATGGCGAACGGGCCGTAGAGGAAGAAGCCGTGGGCCATGCCCACCTCGAGGCCCCGGCGGTTCGGGGACAGCGAAGGGCGGTAGGCAGGCAGCGCGTTCAGGAAAGCGCGTGTGAAATAGCTGCTGTTGACGGGTGTTGCCAGGTTGCCGACGGTGGGGTCGGCCACGGGAGTGACGGTCATGGGTTCAGGGAATGGGCTGAAACGGAATCGGCCGCTCAGTCGCGGGCTTCAATCACGTTGAACAGAAGGGCCATGGCCACGGCAGGGCCGAGAATTCCCACCAGGGGAATAAACACCGAGGGCATCCAGGCGGCCGCAAATTCTCCAGTCATGGCACAGGCCAATAGGAATCAGACTTACTGTACGGAGCCTGTTCAGAGCGTCCCGAGCGGCCTGCGGGGGGCGACATAAAAGTTCAATCCATGCAAACACCGTTTGCGATCACCGCTTCGCTCCTGGCGATCCTGCTGTGGCTGTTCAGCCGTCGACGGCCGATCGGTTCGCCGGCGCTGGTTGAGAGCCCCCCGCAGCGTGCCGCCGCTGGCCTGGTGATCACCGCGCGCGCCTCCTCCCCCGCTGCAGAGTGCGCGATGCAAGCAACCAGCCCCTGCAAAGGCACGATGCAGCAGAGCCGTGGGCAGCGGCTGCAGAGTCTTGCTGCCCAGCTGCAGGGCACACCCGAGCAACGCCTGCTGGCATTGGTCCAGCTCTCGGGGTGGGGTGATCGCTCGGCGCTGCCCCTGCTGAAGCGAGCCCTGCGCGATCCACACCTCACGGTGATGGGCGCCGCGGCGGCTGCGATCGATCCGTATCGCGCCCGGCCATCCACCGGTGGCAGTCCAGCGGTTGCCGTGCGCACCCGGTTGCCGCGCAATGCCGCTCCCGTGGTCGGCACTCCCGGTTAGGAGCCGGCTGAGCTGCCGAGGATTCGCCTTACCCGGTAGATCGGTCTGTTCTGACTTTCGTGGTAGGTGCGCATCTGCAGTTCGGCCAGCAAGCCGAAGCAGAACAGCTGCACCCCCGTCAGCAGGCTGAGGATGCCCATCAGCAGCAGGGGCCGTCCACCGATGTCGGCCCCCAACAGTTTCTCGACGATCAACCAGATCACGATCAAGCTGCCCAGGGCCATCGCCATCAGCCCACCGAAGCCGAACACATGCATCGGTCGGGTGAGAAAGCGCTTCATGAACCACACCGTCAACAGATCCATCAGCACCCGGAAGGTGCGGTCGATGCCGTAATGGCTGCGGCCAAAACGGCGGCGGTGATGCTGCACCTTCACCTCGGCGATGCGGGCGCCTTCGATGAAGGCCAGAGCCGGTAGAAAACGGTGCAGTTCGCCGTAGAGGTTCATGTCCTCCACGACCTCGCGGCGGTAGGCCTTGAGGGAGCAGCCGTAATCATGCAGTCCCACGCCGGTGACGCGTGCGATCAGACGGTTGGCGAGCAGGCTCGGCAGCAGGCGACTGAGCCGGCCGTCCTGGCGTTGGTGGCGCCAGCCGCTCACCAGGTCGTAACCCTCGGCCAGCTTGTTAAGCAACAGGGGAATGTCAGCAGGGTCGTTCTGCAGGTCGCCGTCCAGGGTGACGATCACCTGCCCCTGACTGGCATCAAAGCCGGCGGCCATGGCGGCGGTCTGTCCGTAGTTGCGGCGCAGCAGCACGGCCACCAGCTCCGGAATCTCGCTGCTGAGCCGTTGCAAGGCCTCGCCGGTGCCGTCGCGCGAGCCGTCGTCCACCAGCACCAGCTCAAAGGGCAGGTTCAACGGCCGCAGGGCCGCCAGCAGCTGGTCCACCAGTGCCGCCAGGCTCGCCGTCTCGTTGAAGAGCGGCACCACGACAGACAGGGCGAGCGCTTCTGGCATGGGGGCGACCCTAGGCGGGCAGCGGGCTGCCGTCATGGCAGCGCACCACCCGTCCGGCGCCGCGCAGCTGGTTGCGGTAGTGCCGAGCCACCGGGTCAGGGTTGTGGGGTGCCAGATCGTCGATCCCCAGCCCATCGCGGCCGTGTTCACGGCCCGAGCTGTGCAGATAGCGCCCATTGCCCAGGTGCAGGCCCACGTGGGTGCAGCGCTGGGCCGTGCCAAAGAAGATCAGGTCCCCGGTTCTAAGCGCGTGCAGCACCCCGGGCCGCACGGCCACCGGCTGGCAGAACCGCTCCTGCAGGTAGGCGTCCCGGGGGATCCAGATCCCGGCACTGGCAAAGGCCCGCTGCACCAGCCCCGAGCAGTCGTAGTCGGGCCCGAGGCTGCCGCCCCAGAGGTAGGCGTTGTTCTGCTGCCGGGCCGTCTCGGCAAACGCCAGCACCGTCGGCAGGCGTTGTTGGATGGCTGCTGCACTGAGCAGCACGGGTCGCGGCGCCGCAGCGGCAACGGCTTTGCCCAGCAGGGCGGTCGGCTCCAGCCAGCAGGGGTAACCATCCTCGAGCAGCCGCACCCGCAGCCGTCCACCGGGCCCGGGCTGCGGCGGCTCGAGCACCGCAACGTGGCGTCCAGCCCAGGCCTGGGTGGCCAGTCCGTCCCCCCACGGGCGGCTGTACCCGTCCACGGCCGTCAACAAGCGCCAGATCGTGCCGGTCTGCAGCAGGTCTGGTGCCGCCATGCTCCCTAATCTCACCGCAACAACCGCCGGCAGTGATGGCGTTCTACAGCCCTGATCCGGCCATGGGCCAGTGCCTGCTGGATCTGGTGCGGGCCCTTGAGCAGGACGGCCGCCCCGGTCTGGCTGATCAGCTCTCGATCACTTGGCTGCGCTTCCCGCAATCCCAGCTCGATCGCGCTGGCCAATTGGCTCCTGAGGCCTACTGGGCTTTGCCCTGCAAGGGAGCAGCCTGGCGGGGCGATCAGCTGCGCTACCCGGCCAGTGTGGTCAAACTCATCTACTTGATTGCCGCAGAAGCCTGGCTGCAGCAGGATCTGGTCGCCGACGACCCCGAGTTGCGCCGTGCCCTGGCGGCGATGATCCAGCACTCGAGCAACAACGCCACCGCCTACGTGGTCGATCGCCTCAGCGGGACCACCGGTGGCCCGGAGCTGCCGCCTGGCTCCATGGGGACCTGGGTGCTGCAGCGGCAGCTGGTCAACCAATGGTTGGCGGGTTTTGCCTGGCCCGAATTGGAGGGCTGGAATGCCTGTCAGAAAACCTGGGATGACGGTCCCTATGGCCGTGAACGGGTCTTCTACGGCCCGGACAACGGCAACCGCAACCGGCTGAGCACGTCCGGTGTGGCCCGTTTGCTGCAGGCTGTGGTGGCTTCGGCTGTGGTGTCCCCCCCGGCCTGTGCCCGCATGCGGCAGCTGCTGCACCGCAGCCTCGATCCGCAGCAGCGGGCCGCCGATCCAGACAACCAGGTCGATGGCTTTCTCGGTGCCGGCTTGCCGGCCGGTTCCCAGTGCTGGAGCAAGGCCGGCTGGATGAGCCAGGCACGGCACGATGCGGCTTATATCGAGAGCGAAGACCTGCCGCCAACCCTGCTGGTGGTCTTTGCTGAAGGGGCCTCCTGTGCCCAGGACGGGCAGCTGCTGCCCGAGATCGCCCGCCATCTTCTGGCCGCCCGCTGCGATGGTTGAGCTTGATCAACTGATCGCTCTGGATGGGCTGCAGTGGCTCGGTTCGGGCGAGGAAGTGTCGAAGCGCTATGGCCTGAGTCAGGCCACGGTCAGTCGGGCTTGTCGCAAAGTCCTGAAGACCTTTGCGCTGCAGATCGAACGCCGCAATGGCGAGCTGGAGCTCATCGGCGATCAGACCTTGCTGCGGCTGGAACGGGAGGTGCATCAGCAGGCCCGGCTTGGCGGGCGTCGTCCGCTGCGCCTCGAGGCCACGTATTGGAGTGCGCCGACCCTGTGCAGCAACCTGCCGGCGGGTTGTTTGCTCGGACGTTCCAACATTGTTGGCGTCCGCCGCAATTTTCAATTGCTGCAGGATGCGGTTGTCGATGCTTGGCTCGCTGGTCTGCCGGATCTGCCAACAGCGGCCCATCCGGATCTGATGGCGGTGCCGTTGTCGACGATGCCGGTGTTCTTTACCTGTGCACCCGGACATCCGCTGCTGCAACGCGAAAGGCTGACGCTTGACGACATCGCCCAATTCCCCACCCTTGCTCTGCCCAGTGGTTCCTATCCGTTGGTTGAACAGACGCTGAAGGCGATTGGGCTTTGGAATGACGGTGTGCGGATGACCCGTTACCGGCGTGATCTGTGGGAGGGGAAGGCGGAGTCCGAGCTGGTGGTTGGCTATGGCACTCCGTTGAGCATGGAGGTCAGTGGGGGTGCCCTCCGCCGCTTGCCCCTGCTGCTCCCCTTCGCATCCGGCGATGCCCTGGTGTTCAGGCGAGTACTGGCGGCGAGTCCCCGCTTGCAACAGCTGTTGGACCATCTGCGCGACATGGTCCAGCGATTGGCCCTGGTTCATCACGAGATCGCGCCCGCCGCCCCGCTTTCCACGCCTGTCGCTCAGGCTTATGCAGAAAGTGAATAGGGCGCAAGATCTCTTCAAGTGATCTGGGCCGCCTTGCGTGGGGTGGCGATCTGTGTGATTAATTGACTGGGGGCGTTGTTGGTTGTGTGTGGTTACGGTTGAATGCCTTGCGGCGCTTGATCACCTGTTCTGGTTGAGAACCGGAGCGCGGGCGGCGGATGTGCTGGGTTGCAATCAGTCCACCATCAGTCGCCATGCCAGGGTCTGTCAGGATCTGTTTGGCGTCACATTGTTCAAACACGCCGCCGAATGGTGTGTCCAGGGCGATGACGCGTTGCTGAATGCCGAGCGTCGTGTGCATCAGGCGTATCGATGGTCGCGCAACCTACCTCTGCGCCTGGATGCTCAACATTGGTTGGCCGCACATTGCGAGGATCTTGATCTGCCACGCTGGAGCCAAGGTAATCTGAATTACCTTGGCTATGAGCAACCTTTGGCATTGATCAAGAACCGTATTCTTGATGCTTGGTTGTGTTCGTCGCCGGATCATCCACGCGACCCCGAGCTGTGTGCGCTTCCGTTGTGCACCATGCCGGCCTATCTGGTGGTCAAGCAGGGCCATCCGCTGCTTGGTCTGAGGTCGCCCCGTTTCAGCGACGTCAGTGCCTATCCGCTGCTGCCATTGCCGGCCCATGCGTTTCCGACGTTTGAGGCCATGCTGTCCTCACTGGGTCTGGGTGGGGCTCATGTCCATTCCAGCGATGACGCTGGTGCTGGTCAGTCTGCTCCGGCGGCCGTGGAAGATCTGTTGGTGGGCATCGCCTCGCCGCTGACGCTGCATCTGTATGGGCCTGATTGGGTTGTGCTGCCGCTCAAGCTGCCGTTGGCCTTTGGTGATGTTCTGGTGGTCCGAGTTGAGTATGCGCTCCATCCCAGGACCCGTGGCCTGGTCGACGCCCTGCTGAACAGGGTGGCGGATCGGGCGCATGGCCACGATGACGTCAAACTGCTGGACCCGTATGCCGGCTCAGCTCTGGTTGCCCTAGACCGCTGTTGATGCCGCCTACGGCTGATCCATCGGCTTGAACTCCTGAAGCAAGGCGCGATTGAGGCGATCGTCGCAGCCCATCACCAGTTGCGGATAGATCGTGCCGTCCCGGGATGCGGCGTAGGCCTGGGCGCAGACGCGTTGGGTCGTGTCACGCCATTGCTGCAGCTGCTGCCCTGGCAGTTTCTTGCTGAGCTGGGTCTCGGACTGCTTCAGGGACTTGCTGGTGCAATAGCGCATCTCCACCGTGGTGTTGCCGGGGCATTGAATCGCAGGCGGTTTGGCTGCAGCACCCGTGGCCGGCAGCAGCAGGAAACCAAGCAGCAGAGCGTGCTTCACAGGGACTCAGACCGTTGCGAAAAGGTTACCCGTGGTGATCAATCATGGCTGTCCTGCTCAATCATCACTCTGTGTCCAGGGATGTCAATTCAAGGCAAGTCTGGCCAGGTGCCTTGGCGTCATCTGTGTCTGGGTGATTGCCGGTAGGGCAAGCAGGAGTTGTCGGTTCACGCTCGCGTGTTGCTTCTGACCGCTACCCCTTCCTGGTCCCCGGAGGTTGTGGATGCCCAGGGCGCCATGGTCAGCCCAGTGCCTGTCGACGCCAGGAACGCGAGGTCCACGGAGGAGGACTACACCTCCTGACGATTGGACCTGCCGACGATTGGACCTGGTTTCAACGGAGAGGGAGGGATTCGAACCCTCGACAGAAGTTGCCTCCTGTAACTCCTTAGCAGGGAGCCGCTTTCAACCACTCAGCCACCTCTCCAGGGGCTCGACTGAGCTTATCAGTGGGTGGGCGGCTCAGTGGGCACCCAGCGGCAACCGAGGCAGCCGATGCTTGAAGCCGCACAGGATTTCCCACGGAATCGTCTGGCAGCGGTGGCTCCAGTCGGTGGGCGTGATCTGCTGGTCCCCATCCTGGCCGAGCAGGGTCACCACGTCACCGACCTCAAGATCAGGGGCGTCGGTGGCGTCAAGCACCAGTTGGTCCATCGTGATCGCCCCCACCTGGGGCAGGCGCTGACCCTGGTGGAGCACGGCAATCTGACCCGACAGTTGGCGCGGCACGCCATCGGCATAACCGATGCCCACCACTGCCAGGCGGCTGGCACGGCTGGTGATGAAGCGGTGTCCGTAGCTGACGCCAACCCCCGCCGGCACCGATCGAATCAGGCTGACCCGCGCCCGCAGCTGCATCGCCGGCTGCAGCATGGCCGTGGCTCCCAGGTGTGGGGCCGGACTGTGGCCATAGAGCGCCAGGCCGACCCGCACCATGTCGTAGTGAAAGGGCTGACCCCGCAGGGTGGCTGCCGAGTTGGCCAGGTGACGGCAACCGGCCTCCAGCTGCTGCTGCTGCAATGCCTCCAACACGGCGTCAAACCGTTGCTGCTGGCAGGCGGTGATGCCGCCATCCTCCGCCGGTGGCACATCGGCGTTGGCCAGGTGTGAATAGACCCCCAGCAACTGCACGTCGGCCAGTTCAGAGAGGGCGGCCACCAGCCGCGGACCCTCCTGCCAGTCGATCCCGAGGCGGGTCATGCCGGTGTCCAGCTTCAGATGGACCCCCATCGGCCGCCCGGCGGCTGCGGCCAGGTTCTGGCAGAGCAGGGCCTCGCGCATGCCGCTGAGGGTGGGCATCAGCTGCCAGCGCAGGCAGCTGCGCAGCTCATCAGGGTGAATCAGATTGCCGAGCACCAGCACCGGTGCGGTGATGCCTGCACGGCGCAGCTGCACGCCTTCGGCGAGTGTGGCCACCCCGAAGCTGCTGGCCCCTCCCGCCAGGGCAGCACGGGCCACCGGCACCGCCCCGTGGCCATAGCCGTCAGCCTTGACGACGGCCATCAGCTGGCACCCTGCGGCCAGGCCGGCGGACAGGGTGCCGGCGTTGCGGGTGATCGCCGCGCTGTCGACCTCGACCCAGGCGCGCTGACGGGAGTAACCGGCCTCGTGGGGCTCGGGTTGCGATGCCAGGGAAAAGGAGTTCATGGCCACTGCGCAGCCCAAAGGGTAAGCAGGGGCACCATGCGGCCAGGGCAATTCCCCCTAGCATGCTTCCAACCAAGGGAGCTGGCATGAGCCAGGTTCTCGTCCTCAATGCCTCGTACGAGCCGCTGAACATCACCAGCTGGCGCCGCGCCATGGTGATGGTCCTCAAGGGCAAGGCTGAAGGTCTTGAGCACGATGCCTCGCGTCCCCTGCGGCCTGACCAACTGCTGCCGACCGTGATCCGTCTGCGCCAGTTTGTGCGGGTCCCCTACAGGCCCCTGCCCCTGACGCGGCGCAACGTGTTTCAGCGCGATGGGCACAGCTGCCAGTACTGCGGCACGACCCAGGCGACCCTGTCGATTGACCACGTCATGCCCCGCAGTCGGGGCGGCAGCGACAGCTGGGACAACGTGACCACGGCTTGCCTGCCCTGCAATGTGCGCAAGGGCAACCGCACCCCTCGGGAGGCGGGAATGCCCCTGCTCAGGCAACCCCATCGGCCGTTGAGCAACCTCAGCTTTGAGGCCACACGGCACATGGGCGGCGGTCGCCACTCCACCTGGGCCAAATACGTGATCGGGTTGGCCTGAGTGCCGCTCAGCCAAGGCTTGCCTGCTGGGCCAGCTCCTCCAGGCGGCGGGTCTGGTCGGCGGCGATGCAGCCGTTGATCAGATCCTGAAGCTGGCCAGCCAGCACCGGATCCAGGGCGAAATTGCGCCCCAGCCGGTGGTCGGTCACCCGATTGTCCTTGTAGTTGTACGTGCGGATCTTTTCGCTGCGGTCTCCACTGCCCACCTGGGCCAGACGGCCGGCCCGCTCGCGGGCATTGGCTTCGGCCAGTTCGCGCTCGTAGAGCTTGGCCCGCAGGATTTCAAGGGCCCGTTCACGGTTCTGCAGCTGGGAGCGTTCCTGGGTGCAGAACACCCGGATTCCGGTTGGCTTGTGCAGCAGGTCGACGGCCGTTTCAACCTTGTTCACGTTCTGTCCCCCAGCCCCGCCCGAGCGGGCCGTGCTGATCTCAAGGTCCTTGGGATCGATCTGAACCTCGACGGGATCGGCCTCGGGCATCACTGCCAGGGTTGCTGTCGAGGTGTGCACCCGCCCCTGGGATTCGGTGGCCGGCACCCGCTGAACCCGATGCACGCCGGCCTCGAATTTCAGCTGGCTGTAGACCCCATCGCCTCGGATTGACAGGATCAGCTCTTTGTATCCACCTAGATCGGCTTCCGAGGCGCTGACCGGTTGGACGCGCCAGCCTGCCGTCTGGGCATAGCGCTCGTACATGCGGGCAAGATCACCGGCCCAGATGGCGGCTTCGTCGCCACCGGCGCCTGCACGGATCTCCAGCATCACGCTGCGCTCATCCCTTGGGTCGTGGGGCAGCAGCGCAATGGTCAGTTGGTGTTCAAGTTGAGCGATCTGATCGCCCAGGCGTTGGAGCTCTTCGTTGGCGAGCTCTTCCATGGCGGGGTCGCCACGATGGTCCTTCAGCAGCTTTCTGGTTTGAGCGACTTCGCGACGGCATCGCTCCAGCTGAGCCTGATCGCGCACCAGTGGCTCGAGCCGGGCACGTTCCCTGGCCAGGGCCTGCAGCTGGGTTGGATCAGCGGCGACAGCAGGATCCGCCAGCTGCGTTTCGAGCGTCTCAAACGTCCGGCGTGCAGCGTCGAGGCGCTCGTTCAGCAGTTGGGGGTCCAAGGCAGAGCAGGGTCAGGCTTGAATCAGGCCTTGGCTGCGGTCTCCTCTGTGCTGGATTCGGCAGTGTTGGCTGCTTTCTTGGTGCCGGTTGCCGAATCGCTGCCACCCATGCCGTACTTGCGCATGAAGCGGTCCACCCGTCCTTCGGTGTCCAGAATTTTCTGGGTACCGGTGTAGAAGGGATGGTTGCCACTCCACACATCGACGTGGATTTCGGGCTGGGTGGAGCCGGTGGTCATCACCACCTCTCCGTTGCAGATCACCTTGGCATCGGGGTAC
>CAZJIF010000065.1:0-10419 GCA_964546045.1 uncultured Klebsiella sp.
CCGCTGGCGGTGCCCCAGCAGCCGATTGAGGTGACGGTGCAAGGAAAGACCTATCCGATCTGCTCGGTCTACATGTCGGTGGCCGAATCGGGCACGTTGGTGCCACCCGATAGCTTCCCAGTGGTGCCGCCCAATGACATCAACTTCCCCGATCTGCTGACCACGCCCTGGTACCTGGCCCCCGGAAACAGTGCCAGCGATGGTGCCAAGGCCTTTGCCGAAGCACTGATCGCCACCGCCGAATGGCAGGCCAATGGCGAATCTGACTGGTTGTTGAACCCCAACACCTCCGGCAACCCGAACGACTCGTCGATGGAAAGCGCCTATTTCCTCTGGCGCGACGCCAAGGGTCAGTTTGATAAAGGTGAATCCGTCTTTCTCAGGAAGAAGAGTGCATCGGTCTGGTCGATTCAGACCTCCAACCAGCTCGACCCCAACGCCCGCTATTGGTATTGGGTCGTGGATGCTCCCATCGGTCCTGAGCAGGCTCCGGGCCCCCTCCCTCTGGCGGGGGTCGCTGTTGCCCTGGGCTGGTCGCGCCGTCTCAGGCGGAGGTTGGCGTCCATAAACTGACTTGATGAGCGCTTCTTTGAGTCAGCACCAGATCGCCCCTGCCCTCGTCTTGCGTGGGCAGGGCGCCTGGCAGTCGGCGCTGAGCACCATCGGTGCTTTGGTGCAGCGACCGCTCTGGCTGGGTCGCCGCTTTGCAGCTTCGCCCCTGGGTGGCCGCTATGCGGCTGACCTAGAGGGCCTGGGGCTCAGCCTGCAGCGGGCCAACCTCCAGCACGATTGTTGTGAAGACGATGTCGAGCGGATTGCCATCGAGGCCTCCGCTGCCGGCTGCGATGGTGTGATCGCCTTCGGCGGCGGCAAGGTCCTCGATGCCGGCAAACTTTTGGCCGATCGTCTCGACCTGCCCTGCATCACCGTGCCCACCAGCGCGGCGACCTGCGCCGGCTGGACGGCGCTGGCCAATGTGTATTCGCCCGCAGGCGCCTTTTGTTATGACGTGCCCCTCAGGCGCTGCCCCGAGCTGCTGGTGTTTGACCATGACCTGGTGGCCCAGGCCCCGCCGCGCACCCTGGCCAGCGGCATCGCCGATGCCGTCGCCAAGTGGTACGAGGCCTCGGTCAGCAGCGGTGCCAGCAGTGACGGTCTGATCCAGCAGGCTGTGCAGATGGCACGCGTCCTGCGGGATCAGTTGCTCCTGGACGGCCAGGCAGCGATGGCCGCTCCCGGTGATCCGGCCTGGGCGCGGGTGGCCGAGGCCTGCGGCCTCAGCGCCGGTTTGATCGGCGGACTGGGCGGTGCCCGTTGCCGCACGGTGGCCGCCCATGCCGTCCACAACGGCCTGACCCAGCTGCCGGCCTGCCACGGCCCCTTGCACGGTGAAAAGGTGGGTTTCGGCATCCTGGTGCAGCTGCGCCTGGAGGAGGTGCTGGGCGGCAACCAGTTGGCGGCCCAAGCGCGGCGTCAGCTGGTTCCCTTCTTCGCCGAGCTGGGACTGCCGCTGACTCTGGCTGACCTGGGCCTGGCTGACGCCAGCCTTGCCCAGCTGCAGGCGGTCTGCGACTTTGCCTGCCGCCCGGATTCCGATCTTCATCACCTGCCTTTTCGGGTCAGTTCCGCCGAGCTGCTGGCAGCCCTGGTGAGCACCACCGCCGGCATCACCAGCGAAGCAACGGTGTGAGCCAGGACCTTGCAACCGGGCGGCAGCTGCTGGAGCAGGCTGCCCAGACCCTGCTGGACCCCCAGGGACGAGACGTGGCCGCGGCCGTTCAGTGGTGGTCGCTGCCGGGGCTGGCTGGTCCCTGGCCCGTGGCCGTGCTGGGTCCGGATGCGGCCCCATCTGAGCCGGTGCTGCTGCTCCACGGATTTGACAGCTCCTGCCTCGAGTTCAGGCGGGTGGCGCCGCTGCTGGCAGCCCAGCGGCCGGTGTTGGTGCCTGATCTGTATGGCTTCGGTTTCACGCCGCGCCCGGCCGATGGCGATTACACACCTGCAGGGGTGCTGCGCCACCTGCAGGCGCTGGTTGAGGTGGCCTGCGAACGGCTGCAGGTGCCGCGGCTGGGGCTGATCGGCGCCTCGATGGGTGGGTCGGTGGCGGTGGAGCTGGCCCGGCGCTGCCCGCAGCGCATCAGCCGGCTGCTGCTGCTGGCGCCGGCCGGTCTGACCGGCCGGCCGATGCCCCTGCCGCCGCTGCTCGATGGTCTGGGGGTGCGCTTTCTGGCGCTGCCTGGGGTCCGGCGGGGTCTGTGCCGCAGTGCTTTTGCCGATCCCGAAGCGTCCGTGGGGCCGGCCGAGCTCGAGATCGCCTCGTTGCATCTGGCCACGCCGGGCTGGGCCATGGCCCTGGCCCGGTTTGCCCGCAGCGGCGGTTTCGCCGGCTGTGGCGCCCCGCTGCCCCAGCAGCCCCTGCAGGTGCTGTGGGGCAAGAACGACCGCATCCTGCGCCCGCCCCAGAAGCGGGCGGCCCAGGCGCTGCTGGGTGATCGGCTGCGGGAGCTTGACCATTGCGGCCATCTGCCCCATCTGGATCAACCTGCTGCGGTGCTGCAGGCCTGGTCCGACCTCTGTCTGATCCCCCTCTGATGGTGTCTGAAACAGCCCGTTCCGGTCCGTTGATGCAGCTGTTGGCCAGCGGCCTGCAGCTGTGGGTGCGTCAGCAGTGCCAGAGCATCGACAGCCTGGACATCGCCCTGCAGGGATCGGCCCTGGGCCTGTTGCGGGGGCGTTTGGCGGGGGTGCAGCTGCTGGCCCGCCGGGCGGTGTTCGCCCATCTGCCGATCGAGCAGGTGGAGCTCACCAGCGAGCCGATCACGGTGCACATGGGCAACCTGCTGCAGGGGGAGCCCGTCAAGCTCGAGCAGGCATTCACGATCGCAGGCCAGCTCAGCCTCACGGCGGCCGGGCTCACCACCCTGCTCAGCCATCCCCAGTGGCGTGACCTGGCCGAGCTGCTGCACGACCGGGTGCTCGGTCAGCTGCCCCTGCAGCAGGTGCGCGTCGAGCCCGAGCGGCTGGTGTTCGTGCTGCAGGGCAATGCGCCGGCTGATCGGGTCGAGCTGCAGGTGCTCGTGCGCGCTGCCGGCGGCACGATCGAACTCGCCAGTCCGGCTGGCGAGCTGCTGTGCCGGCTGCCCATGGATCCCAATATCACGATCGAGCGGGCCTGGATCGAGGCCGGCATGGTGCAGCTGCAGGGCCGCGCCAGGGTTTCACCGTGAGGGCAGCAGCAGGCTGACCAGGGCAAACACCACCGCTGGCGCAAACAGAAAACTGTCGATGCGATCAAGTATGCCGCCGTGGCCGGGGATCACATCACCCGAATCCTTGAGCCCCGCATCCCGTTTCATCATCGATTCGGTCAGATCGCCGACCAGGGCCATCACCGCCACCACCGCGCCCAGGGCTGCCCCCAGCGCCGCGCCCTGCAGTGCTGGACTCTGGGTCTGCCCGGCGATCGCGACCCCGCCGATCACGCCGACCAGCATCGAGCACAGCAGGCCACCGAACGCCCCTTCAACGGTCTTGCCCGGTGAGATCGGCGACAACGGGCGCCGGCCCAGTCGCCGGCCGATCACATAGGAGCCGATGTCGGTGCCGACCACCATGAAGCAGGCGGTGAGCGTCAGGGCCAGTCCCAGGCCGTTGGGCAACTGCCGCAACAGGATCCAGTGGCTGGGCAGGTAGCCCAGATAGAACAGGCCGAAGATCGAAGCGGCAATGTCGGCGATCGTGCCGGTCACCGGTTGCAGCAGCAGCCAGCCGCAGATCACGGCCCCGGAGACCGGCAGCACCGCCGCAGCCAGGTCCTGGGCGAACCAGCCCCCCCCGGGGCTGTTGCTGGCGGCCATGGTGGCTAGCAACAGCAGCTGCACGGCCACCAGGGTGGTTTTGGTGGCGGGTCTGATGCCCTTGAACTGGGCCATGCGGAAGAACTCCAGCAGTCCCAGATGCACGATCACGCCGACGGCGATCGTGAACCACCAGCCGCCCAGCAGCACCACCACAAACCCGAAGCCCCCCACGGCCCAGCCGCTCAGCAGCCTGGCTGCTGAGGTGGCCTTCCGAGGCGGATGGCGAGGCGGGGGTGGCGCGCTCGCCATCAACGTTCGGCTGCAATCACGAACAGGGGTTCGGCTGCTGCCAGCTTGGCCTGGCTGCCGCGGCGCTGCATGCGGTGCACGGTCGCCTGCACCACCTGCAGGTCCTTGGCCTGCAGCTGGCCCAGGGTGTCGGTGGCATCGACCAGGCCCTCGAGGCTGGCGGTGCTGATCACCAGCCGGCCGCCCGGCTGCAGGGCTTCCCAGACCAGCCTGAGCACGTCTCCCAGGGGGCGACCCACCTCCAGCAGCACCCGGTCCGGATGGGGTGGCAGCTGGGCCAGGTCCTCAGGAGCCGCCCCGGCATGGATGTGCAGGTTGCTGGTGCCAAAGCGGTCCCGGTTGCTGCGCAGCAGCTCGATGGCCTCGGGGTCCCGCTCGAGGGTGTGCACCTCGCCGGCCGGCAGCAGGCGGGCGATCTCGAGGGCCAGGGCGCCCGTCCCTCCGCCCACATCCCAGACCAGCGAGCTGGCGGTGGGACGCAGATGGGCCAGCAGCATCACCCGCAGCTCCATCGGCGTCGGGTTGAACCCCGGGGCCCGGCGAAAGGCACCGTCGGGCAGGCCCGGGGTCACAAAGTCCCAGCGGTAGGCGTCGCTTTCAGGCACAGGCTCGGCCGCGGGCCTTCAATCGGCCACAACCCTTACCGTATCAGCGATCTGACCTGGCCACAGCTGGCTCTGGCGCTGCAACCACCCGGCCCGCGCTGCATCGATGCGTTCGCCGGGCACCAGCAGGGGGATGCCAGGGGGATAGGGACACAGGGGCTCGGCGGCGATCGCCCCTGCCGCCGCCGCCAACGGCACGGTGTGGTGTGGTGCCCGCCAGGCCTGGCCCAGCGGCAGCGCCAGGGTGCCGACCAGCGGCAGGGGGGGTGGTTCCTGCGGCGCCAGGGGCGGCCCTGCCAGGGCGCGGCGCAGCTGGGCCAGCCGCCGGGGCAGACGCCAGGCCACGCCCCGCGGCGGCCTGAGCCCCAGGCAAAAGGTCAGCGTGGCCGGCTCGGGCAGCTCGCCGATCACACCCCGGGCCAGCAGCCAGTTGTCGGCCTCCAGGCCGTTGATGCCCAGCGCCCCGGTGTGCAGCACCAGCCGCAGGGGATCGTCGCTGCTGACCAGGGGCAGACCCAGGGCCCGGCAGCGTTGCTGCACTTGGGTCGCCACGGCCGTGGCCCGGGCTCGCTGTCGCGCCCCCTCGGGGCTGCCAAGGGCGGTGATCGCGGCTTCGCAGCTGGCCAGCAGCAGGGCGCTGGGGCTCGATGTCTGCAGCCACAGCAGGGACCGCTCCAGGGCCGCCACCGCGATTCGGGGTCCCTGGGCCAGCAGGGCGGCGCTCTGCGCCAGGCCGCCAGCGCTTTTCTGCAGGGAAAGCACCTCCAGATCGGCGCCTGCGGTGATGCCTGCCCCATGGCCATGGGCGCCATCGACCAGTAGGGGCAGCCCGGCCTGGTGCACCACGGCCGTCAAGGCGGGCAGGTCCGCTGCCAGGCCCTGATACGTGGGCGACACCAGCGCCACCGCCGCCACCGGTCCTCCGACCTGGCCGGCGGCGATCACCCGTGCCAGATGCTCCGGGCTGGGGGGCAACCACAGCCCGGTGGCCGGATCAAAGGGCAGCTCAAACAGCAGCGGCTCGAGCTGCCCCAGCACGCAGGCGTGCAGCAGGCTGCGGTGCAGGTTGCGCGGCAGCAGCACCCGGCTGCCGGGCGGGGCCAGGGCCAGCAGCGCCGCCTGCAGCAGGCCGCTGGCGCCGTTGACCCCAAACCAGCAATGCGTAGCCCCCAGCAGACGGGCGCAGGCCCGCTGGCTGTCGGCCACGGCCCCCTCGCCCAGGAGGGGGCCGCCGATCGCCGGCAGTTCCGGCAGGTCCCAGCTCGCGGGTCGTTGCCGCAACAGGTCGCGCAGCCCCGGTGCCAGACCGCGTCCACGCCCATGGGCCGGCAGGTGCAGATCCAGACTCATCCACCGGGGCCCATGGCGGGCAGCCGCCCATTCCTAAAGTCTGCCCTGTGCGCGGGATCGTTCCAGTGGCAGCCGACCCGGTTCTCGACTACAACCCCGGACGCGATCTGCGCTGGTTGCTGCTGCGGCCCTGGATCCTGGTCAGCCGGCTGGTGGTGGTGCTGAGCCAATTGCTCAGCCTGGCGATTGCCCTGGTGGTCCAGGGCAACAGCCGCGACGCCGCAGTGCAGCAGCGCCTGGCGGCGCGCATCCTGCGCACCCTGACCAACCTGGGCCCCTGCTTCATCAAGGTGGGCCAGGCCCTGTCGACCCGCCCTGACCTGGTGCGGCGCGACTGGCTCGACCAGCTGACCCGCCTGCAGGACGATCTGCCGGCGTTTGATCACGCCATTGCCCTGGCGACGATCGAGGCCGAGCTGGGCGCCCCGGCCCATGAGCTGTTTGCGCAGTTTCCCGATTACCCGGTGGCGGCCGCCAGCCTGGGGCAGGTCTACAAGGCCCAGCTCGCAGACGGCCGCTGGGTCGCGGTCAAGGTGCAGCGGCCCAACCTGGCCTATCTGCTGCGGCGCGATCTGGTGCTGATCCGTCTGCTGGCGATCAGCACGGCGCCGCTGCTGCCGCTGAACCTGGGCTTTGGCCTGGGAACCATCATCGACGAGTTCGGGCGCACCCTGTTCGAGGAGATCGACTACCGCCGCGAGGCCGACAACGCTGAACGCTTTGCCGGGCTGTTTGCCGACCATCCCGAGGTGACCGTCCCCGCTGTCGAGCGCCATCTGTCGGCGCGGCGGGTGCTCACCACCACCTGGATTAATGGCACCAAACTGCAGCAGCGGCAGGAGCTCGAAGGGCGTCGCCTGGATCCGGCGGCCCTGATCCGCACCGGTGTGATTTCGGGCCTGCAGCAGTTGCTCGAGTTCGGCTATTTCCACGCCGATCCCCATCCCGGCAATCTGTTTGCGCTGCCTGGAAAGACCGGGCCCATGGGCCATCTGGCCTATGTGGATTTCGGCATGATGGATTCGATCAGCGACAGTGACCGGCTCACCCTCACCGGCGCGGTGGTGCACCTGATCAACCGCGATTTTGAATCTCTGGCCCATGATTTTGTCGCCTTGGGATTCCTCAACCCCAGGACTGATCTGGCACCGATCGTGCCGGCCCTCGAGCAGGTGTTGGGTGGGGCCTTGGGCGACAACGTCGGCTCGTTCAACTTCAAGGCGATCACCGATCGCTTCAGCGAGTTGATGTACGACTACCCCTTCCGGGTGCCGGCGCGGTTTGCCCTGATCATTCGCGCCGTGGTCAGCCAGGAGGGCTTGGCCCTGCGCCTCGACCCGAGTTTTCGCATCATTCGCGTCGCCTATCCCTACGTGGCCAAACGACTGCTGGCGGGCGACACCGCCGAGATGCGCGAGAAACTGCTCGAGGTGTTGTTCGACAAGAACGGCAGGCTGCAGATCGAGCGGCTCGAGAATCTGCTCGCCGTCGTTGAGAACGACGGTGCCCCCACCGATCTGATTCCTGTGGCCGGTGCCGGTCTCAAGCTGCTGCTGGGCCCCGAGGGCTCCAGCCTGCGCCAGCGCCTGCTGCTGACCCTGGTGCGCGATGACCGGCTCCACACCGATGACCTGCAGCAGCTGTTGGGTCTGTTGCGCCGCACCTTCTCACCGCGGCGCCTGGCCGGGGGCATGCTGCAGCGCCTCAACCCGCTGGCGGCTTGACAGACGTCAGCTCGGAATCGTGAACCAGCAGATGGCGATTGCTGTGGCACCAAAGACAACGACCACCAAGGGCCAGATCACATCGAGCCGCTCCAGCTTCAGCAGCAGGCTGTCCTTGGCAGGACCCTCGGGCATGTGTTCCATGGCGCTGTAACGGCGTCCGATCCAGAGCACCAGCACGAACGCCGCCAGGGTGACGCCGTAGGCCACCACGTAAACCTGATCGAGAAACGTCAGGAAGGGAAGATCAGGCAGATGGTTGCGGTACGACTGCTGCAGGAACACCAGGGTCAGCAGCACCGTGACTGGAATGCTGGCACGAGCATCCTGCTCGTCTGAGCGCACCTTGAACACCAAGAGCACCATGCTCATCACCACGCTCAGAGGCAACAGCAGCCGCCAGAACGAAGCCCAGGCCGAGGTGCCAAAGAGCATCGAGAAAATCAGTTGGCTGTAATCACTCTGGCCGTTGGATGCAGGATCAGCCAGTCCGAAATTTGTGGCGTAATGGTGGCGATATTCGGCGATCGACCAGCCATGGTTCAGCCAGCCGATGATGCTGGCGTAAAGCCCCATTCCGCTGTCTTTGCTGTCGGGTATAAATCGCAGCCGTGAATAATCCAGTTGTCCATCGATATCGTCCGGCTCGATGGCGATTGGAAGGCTGACGGTCATGAACGGGAAGTGTCTGAAGCTGGCGTTGTTGATGTAGTAGCGACCCCTGAAGCTGAACAGTTCATAGAAGCGACCGTCGGCTTCTCGCTTTGGCTTGCCGATCGGTTCCAGCACGGGGCTGGTGTCGCTGATCAGTTCGTTTAACACCACCATCCGCTCCTGGACCGTGGTCTCGTTCTGCTCCAGATAGTCCTGGAAGGCTTGGCTCCAGCGCATCCAGACGTAGCCGCTGCTGTTGAAGCTGGGCACATTCAGATCGAGTTCGGAGGTGCTGGTGGCATAGACACCGATTTCGATCGGGAACAGCGCTTCGGCCTGTTGTTCCCTGACCAACACGCCTGGGACCGCATTGCTGTAAAGGCGGTCGCCCGTGCTCACCTGAGGACGGTCGATCCAGGAGATGGCGCTGATGGCCATCAGGGCGGCAACCACGACCGCGGTGATGGCGACAAGATTCCAGCGTCGTTGACGAGGAGGGGTCATCGCAGCCGCAGCGGGTGGCCAGACGTTAGGTGCGGTGCCGCGTCCGGCCGCCTAGGGTCGCAGCTGTCTGCAACTGCAACCGATGGCCCTCGCCCCGATCAACCTGAGCGAAGCGGCCCAGGACCTGGCTACGGGCGACTACGGCGACCTGGATCTGGCCGAGATCTATCTCGAGTATGCCCCGATCCAGCAGCCCCCTTATCTGGTGGCGGGTTTGGGGTTGGCCATCGGCGTGCTGTGCGGTCTGACCTTTGCCCGCATGGTGCAAAACCGCCTGGACGGCTGGAAGCAGGATCGCCTGGCGTTGTTGCCCCTGGGCACCTGGGAGCTGACCATGGCATACACCGGTGTGGTGATCGGGGTGACCCTGTTCATTGGTGGCAGCCTGCAGGTGTTCGGGTTTGCCCCGGGGGCAGCTCTGCTGGTTTCGTTTGTCCTGGCGATCGCCACCGCTGGTGCCCTGTGGGTGCAGCTTGAGCGCCTGATGGAGCAGGTCCAGGCCGGCAATTTCAAGGCTGTCGATTTCGATAACTTCGACCAGTTCTTTTGAACCCGACTCCAGCCGCTGCTCAACCCAGGGTGTTGATCGCCCGTGCCACCACGATCACCAGCAACCCGAGCATCACGCTGGACTGCAGCAACTGCAGCAGCTTGGCCGCTGCGCCGTGCAGCTGATGGTTTTCGGGCGGTCCGAGGGTGTTGCTTGAGAGAACGGTGAAATAGATGTAATCCAGGAGCGTGCCACCGCGGTCCCCTTCAGGGAAGACGACCGCACCCCGACGCGCACTGTCCCTGTCCTGGCCACTGCCGAAGCCTGGGTGATCCAGGCACCAGTACCAGAACAGGGCGATGGCGTTGAGCACGGCGTACAGCCCGGTGCCGATCAGCAGCAGCTGCACCGAGCCGAGTTGCAGGGCACTGATGGCGATCAGCACCAGGGCGCCATTGAGCAGGGCCTGCAGGGTGGTGATGGCCCCCAGCAGTTCGAGCAGGCGGCGCGCACTGCGGCCCGGGCGGATCTGACGTTGCATCAGCCACATCACCAAAACGGCGACGATCACCGCGACCAGCAGCGTGGCCAGGGCAAACAACCAATGGCCCGGTGCCACGGTCACCCGTGGGTTGTGCTGCTGGTCCCAAACCTGATCGAGGGCGCGGTTGATCGCCAGATTGATCAGCGGCGACAGCAGCAGCACCAACACAACCCCAGCGCCGCCCTGGCGAGAGTGCTGAGGCTCCATGGATGCGGATGCTGCAACGGTCAGGCTGCCAGGTAAGCCTCCAGTTCGCAGGAGCGGTTGCGAATCGCTTCGATGGCTTTGCGTTCGAGGTTGCGGGCCTTGTCGCGACTCATGCCCAGCTGCTTGGCGATGGCACTCAGGCTCATCGGCTCTTCCAGGGTGCCGTCTGCCGTGCCGATGCCGTAGCGCATCTTGAGCACGCGGCCCTGGAGCTCGGGCAACTGGTCGAGCA
>CAZJIF010000066.1:0-10406 GCA_964546045.1 uncultured Klebsiella sp.
CCACAGCCTTGCGGCCTGCAGATTTTAAGTCTGCTGCGTCTACCGGTTTCGCCATACCCCCGCTGGCCCATCCTAGATTGGGCTCCATAGCCAGGGATTTGACACCGTGCCGCTACCCAGCTTCCTCAGTGCCATCTCCACAGAGACCCTTGTGGTGCTGGGGCTGTATGTGGTTCTGGGCGGGGCGTACCTGGTGGCCGTGCCACTGGCCCTGTACGCCTGGATGGTCAAGCGCTGGACCGTGATGGGCAAGCTCGAGCGCTTCGGGGTCTACGGCCTGGTGTTTCTGTTTTTTCCAGGCCTGATTTTGTTCTCACCCTTCATCAACCTGCGCATGGCGGGCCAAGGCGAGGTCTGAGGCAACATCCACCCGATTCTGTTGCGGCAGGCACGATGACCAAAGGACAAGCCCTGCTGATCGGGCTGGCCGTGCTGGGCCTTGGGGCTGCCGGCTACGGAGCCTTTGCCGCCACGGGTTTTGAGGGATTTTCGGCGGGCATCGCCGCCTCGGCTGTGCTGATGCTGGTGGTGGTTCTCTGGACCGGCAGCTACCTGTTCAGGGCCCTGACAGGCGGCATGACCTACATGCAGCAGCGCCGCACCTACCGCCAGGCCTACGACGCCTACACCGACGCCGAGCTGCTCAAGCGGTTCGAAGCCCTGAGCCCTGAGGAACAGGCCCGACTGCTGGCGGAAACCGGAGCCGAAGTCGAGTCCGACGCCTCGATCGAGAAAGACCGCGGATCCGACCCCATAGGCTCACAGGCATCCGAACAGCAGGCGTGACGGCGATCCAGCAGCGTTTTGAGGCCCTGCGGCAGCAGCAGCGCTGCGCCCTGATGCCCTTTTTGATGGCGGGCGATCCCGATCTCGAGGCCACCGCCGCCAGCCTGCTGGCCCTGCAGGCCCATGGCGCCGACCTGATCGAGCTGGGGATCCCCTACAGCGACCCCCTGGCCGATGGCCCGGTGATCCAGGCCGCCGCCAGCCGCGCCCTGGCTGCTGCCACCACCCCGGCCAGGGTGCTGGCGATGCTGAGCAGCCTCAAGGGCCAGCTCACCATCCCGGTGGTGCTGTTCACCTACAGCAACCCCCTGCTCAACAAGGGCATGGAGGCTTTCTGCGCCGAAGCCGCCGCCGCCGGCGCGGCCGGTCTGGTGGTGCCCGACCTGCCGCTCGAGGAGGCCGAGAAGCTTTCGGCCATTGCCGCCAGCCATGGCCTCGACCTGGTGCTGCTGGTGGCCCCCACCACCCCGGCCGAGCGCATGGCCCGCATCCACGCCGCCAGCCGCGGCTTCACCTACCTGGTCAGCGTCACCGGGGTGACCGGGGTGCGCACCAACCTGCAGGACCGGGTGGGTCCGCTGGTGCAGCAGCTCAAGGCCCAGGGCGGCACGCCGGTGGCGGTGGGGTTCGGCATTTCCGGTCCAGAGCAGGCCCGCCGCGTGCGCGACTGGGGTGCCGATGGCGCCATTGTCGGCAGTGCCCTGGTCAGGGCGATGGCCGAAGCCCACGGGGCCGGCCAGTCGGTGGCCGAAGCAGCGGGACGCTTCTGCGCCGACCTGCGCGCCGGGCTTGATCAACCATGAACCAAGCCGCAGCCAGGGCGATCCGTGCTGTTCTCTGAGGCCTGCGAGCGCAACAAACAACCGATCGCCCAGGAACTGGCCCGCTGGCTGCCGCGGCCGGCACGGGTGCTCGAGGTGGGTTCGGGCAGCGGCCAACATGCCGTGCACTTCAGCCGCCAGCTGAGCCAGCTGGACTGGCAGCCCAGCGAGCGGCCCGAGGCTTTGGCCGCGCTGCAACAGCGCATCGCCCACGAAGGCCGCAACCAGCTGGCACCCGGAAGCCACCTGGCTGATGCGGTGGCCCTGGACGTCAGCACGGGACCCTGGCCCAGCGGCCCGTTTGAGGCGGTGTTCACAGCCAACACGGCGCACATCATGCCGGCGTCAGCGGTGCCCCAGCTGGTTGCTGGTGCCGCGGCGGTGCTCGCCCCCGGTGGCCTGCTGCTGCTGTATGGCCCCTTCAGCGACAGCGGACGCCACAGCGCCCCCAGCAATGCCGCCTTTGATGCCCACCTGCGCAGCCTGGATCCGGCGATGGGGGTGCGCGATGCCGACTGGATCACGGCGCTGGCCGCAGGCCACGGATTGCGTGCCCGGGCCGATGTGGCCCTGCCGGCCAACAACAGGCTGCTGGTGTTCAGCGCCCCCGATCCGTTTGGCAGCGTTGCCGAGGCCTATGCCCGCCATCGCCCCACCTACCCGGAGGCGTTCATGGACGCCTATGTGGGGCGGTTGCAGGCTGCACCCGGTCAGACACCCTTGGTGTGGGACTGCGGTTGCGGCAGCGGCCAGGCGGCCCTGGCCCTGGCCACCCGCGGGGTGCGGGTGATCGCCACCGATGCCAGCGCGGCCCAACTGGCCGCGGCCAGTCGCCACCCCCTGATCACCTACCGCCAGGCGAGCGCCAGCACCAGCGGCCTCGACGGGGCCAGCGTCGATGGGGTGCTGGTGGCGCAAGCGGTGCATTGGTTTGCCGGCGAGGCCTTCAACGCCGAGGTGCGCCGGGTGTGCCGGCCCGGCGCCGTCCTGGCCTGGATCGGTTACCTGCCGTTCCAACTGGCGGGCGCCGAACCAAGCCAGCTGGCGCCCCTGCAACAGCACCTGGACCACTGGTACCGCGAGGTGCTGGCACCCTGGTGGCCACCCCAGCGCCGTTGGGTGGACCAGGGCTATGCGGGCCTGTCGTTTCCCGGTGAGGAGTGGTCCTTTCCACCTGATCTGACGATCGAGCGCCGCTGGAGCCTGCCGGATCTGCTGGGCTACCTGGGCACCTGGTCAGCCGTGCAGGCTGCGCGCCAGGCTGGCCACGACCCGCTGCCCGACCTAAGCGCCAAGCTGACGGCGCCGTGGCCCAGGGCTGGCGCCATGGCGCTGACGGTGCGCTGGCCGTTCATGGGTCGCTGGGGCAGGGTGGCTTAACGCACCAGATCCAGACAACGGGCCGTCTGGTAGTCGCTGCTGAGCTTGACCAGCTGCTCGCCGGCATCGGCGACGGCATCCACCTTGGTGGCGACCTTCTCGGAGTAGTTGACGAAGGCCGCCGGATCGGTGCTGCGCAGCAGACGGGCCTGATCTGGGTTGAGCCGGCTCTGCCGCATGTCGCGGGTCGTCGCATCGAGACGGGTCTTGGTCTGGCTGAGCTGGTCGCGCAGCGCATTGCAGCGGGCCAGCTGCTGCTCATAGGCCAGGTGTGCCAGCAGCCAACGCAGCCCCAGCACCACCACCGCGACGGCAACGATCACCCCACCGACCGCCATCGCCTTCTGCTTGAGGGTCACCGCTGCCTGCACGTCTGCGCCCAATGCTGAAGCCAGCCCCGGGGCTGTCAACCCTCGCCGAGCAGCGCGCGCAGGCCAGCGAACAGGCGTTCGAGCGCCATGGCGAGCATGGGGCCATCGCACATGCCGGTGCTCAGCCGCAGGCTGTGACCCGCCAGGCCGAAGGCATCACCGCTGACGGCAGCCACGCCGTGGTCTGACGCCAGGCGGCCCATCAACGCCCGGGCATCGATCCCTGCCCGTTGCAGAAGGGCGCTGGCCTCAGGCTCCAGGCCCAGCAGTCCGTAGAAGGCGCCATCCGGCACCGCCAGCAGGCGCACCGGCAAACCAGCGGCCCGGGCCTGATCCACGGCAGCGATCAGTTGCTGCTGCAGTGCGGCCAGCTCGGCAATGGGCGCCGAACACCAGGCCGGCCCGGCCCGCAGTGCCGCCACGGCCGCCGCCTGGGTGATCTGGGGCGGGGCAATCAACACCGTGTCCTGCACCTGGGCCAGGCCGGCCATCAGCTGGGCCGGCACCACCGCGTACCCCACGCGCCAACCGGCCATGCCGTAGGCCTTGGACAGCGAGAACAGGCTGATGGTGTGGCCAGCCGCGCCCGCCTGGGAGCCCGGGCTCCAGTGGGGCGTCTGGCCATGGACGAACTGCTCGTAGGCCTCGTCATGGATGTGAAACAGGCCCCGCTGGGCACACAGCTGACTGATGGCCGCCAGCACGCGCTGCGGCACCACCACGCCACTGGGGTTGTTGGGCGACACCGTGACGATCGCCCGCGTGCGCGGGGTGATCGCGGCCGCCAGCCGTGCGGGATCGGGGATCAGGCCCGCATCCACCGGCACGGCCACGCCGCCGGCGAGCTGCACGGCCATCACGTGGTTGAAATAAAACGGCAGCGGCAGGATCAGCTCGTCGCCGGGATCGGTGATCACCTGGGCGATGGCGTTGAAGGCCATGTTGCTGCCGGCGGTCACCAGCAGCTCGGCACCCTCCAGATCGAGGACGCCGCCCGCGCGGCTCGGGGCGGTCAGGTCGGTGCGAATGGCCTCCAGCAGGGCCGGATCGCCAGCCATCGGGCCGTAACGGTGCAACGCCGGCGTGGGCGCAGCGGCGGCCTGGGCCAGGGCGGCAGCCACCCCCGGCGGCGGCCCCCAACGCACCATGCCCTGGGCCAGTGACAGGCAGCCGGGGGTGGCGCGCACCAGGGCGCTGATCTGGGGAATCACCGGTTGCAGCACAGCGTCCAGGCGGCGGGCCGACTGGGGCTGCCCAGGCAGCCCGGATCTGGGAGGATCCATGCGCATTACGGCACCCTGGCATGGCATCGCGGTTCGTTCTCTGGGGCACCTACTGCGACGACGTGCTCGAGAAGCGGGCGCCCCATCGGGACGAGCACCTGGCCCGGCTGCAGCAGCTCAAGGACGCCGGCAGCCTGATCACCCTGGGGCCCACCACCGACCTGAGCCGGGTGTTCGGCATCTTTGAGGGCGAATCGGCCGACGCGGTCGAAGCCCTGGTCAAGGCCGATGTGTACTGGCGCGAAGGGATCTGGACCAGCGTCGAGATTCACCCCTGGACCCAGGCGTTTTAGGTGCGGGGCCAGCCCGCCTGGGCTTGCTGCCAGACGTAGGCCGCCACCGCCTCGGCGCCACCGTCGCCCAGAACCGCCGCGTAGCCATCCATCTGACCGATGCCGGCGGCCGCCACCCGGGCGATCGCCTCGGGGCTGGCCAGATCCTGGCGCTCCAGCGCCGCCAACTTGAGCGTGCGGCCGCGACGAATGATGTTGCCGCCCTGGACGTGACAGCCGGCGCAGTTGGTCTCGAACAACCGGGCCCCATCGGCAGCGGCCTGGGCCGGCAGGGGCCACCAGGCCAGCAGTACGACCAGCAGCAGCGCCAGGGCCTGGAGCCCACGCTTCAGCAGTGACACGATCGACACCGGCGGATGGCCCAGTCTGGGGGATCAGGCGTTAGACAGGGCCCTGCCGAGCTCGGGTGGTCTCCCTGGTGCCGACTGCGATCACCGTGCTGCACACGGCCGACTGGCAGATCGGCAAGCCCTATGGCCGGGTGAAGGACCCGGACAAGCGCAGCAGGCTGCGCCAGGTGCGGCTCGAGGCCATTGACCGCATCGCCGCGGCGGCGGCCGCTTGCCAGGCCACGGCCGTGGTGGTGGCTGGGGATCTGTTCGACGCCCCGACACCCAGCGCCAGCGACGTGAGCGCCGTCTGCGCCGCCATCGGCCGCATCGCCTGCCCCACCGTGGTGATCCCGGGCAACCACGACCACGGCGGCCCGGGCAGCATCTGGCAATCACCGCTGCTGGCCAGCGAACGGCAGCGCCGTGCCCCCGCCCTGCTGGTGCTGGAGCAGCGCCAGCCCCTCGAGCTCGAGCAGCTGGTGGTGCTGCCCTGCGGCCTGCAGCAACGCCACGACAGCAACGACCCGTGCGGCTGGCTCGACCAGATCGACTGGAGCGGCCTGCCGCCCGACAAGCCCAGGCTGGTGCTGGCCCACGGGGGCGTCAGCGGTTTTGCTGGCAGCGATCTGGACGATGAGCATCCCAGCGGCCCCGCCAACCTGATCAACCTCAAGGCCGACTGGCTGGGCCAGGTCGACTACGTGGCCCTGGGCGATTGGCACGGCTGCAAGCAAGTGCACCCCAAGGCCTGGTACAGCGGCACCCCCGAGGCGGATCGCTTTCCGCGCAGCGCCGACTACCGCAGCGGCCAGGTGCTGGCGGTCACGCTGCAGCGCGGGGCGCCGCCGCGGGTGACCGAGCAACCCTGTGGCGCCGTGGGCTGGCATCCGCTGCAGGTCACCCTGAACGGCGATGCCGACCTCAACAGCCTCGAACAGCAGGTCGAAGCGCTGCTGGGAGGGCGCGTCGGCGCCGATCTGCTGTTGCTGGAGCTCAGCGGGCTGCTGAGCATCAACGGCCAGCAGCGGCTCGATCGGCTGCTGCAGCGCTGGGACGCCCAGCTGCTGCGGCTCAAGCGCCGCGGCCAGGTGGGCCTCAGTGCCGATGCGGCCGAGCTGCAGGAGCTGGCCCAACAGACCGATGCGCCCCTGGTGGCGGCGGTGGCGCGCCAACTGCAGCAGCAGCTGGGGGCCGGCGACCATGACGGCACCCTGGCCCAGGCCCTGCTCGAGCTGCACCGCAGCGTGGCCGACGCATGCGCCTGATCGCCGCCCGGCTCGAGCGGGTGCGGCAGCACCGGCAGCTGGAGCTCAGCTTTGCTGCGGGCCTGACGCTGATCGGAGGACCCAATGAAGCCGGCAAGAGCACCATCGTCGAGGCGCTGCACAAAGCCCTGTTTCTCAAGGCCACGGCCACGGGCCGCGGTGTCGAGGAGCTGCGCTCGCTGACCCACGGCGGGCTGCCCGAGGTGGAGCTGCGTTTTGAGGCTGGCGGGCAGACCTGGCAGCTGCGCAAACGCTTTGCCGGTGCTGGCGGCACCTGCCAGCTCAGCAGCGACGGCGGCACAACCCTGCAGGGCAGCAGCGCCGAAACCCGGCTCGCGGCCCTGCTGCAGGTGCCAGGCCCCGTCGAAGGGCGGCGCATCGCCCAGCTGCCGCTGCGCTGGGCCCATCTGTGGGTGCGCCAGGGCCAGGCCGGCGGCGATCCGCTGGCCGCAGGTCCCGAGGCCTACGACCTGGGCCAGCTGGTGCAGCAACTGCAGCAAGCCGGCAGCGCCGAGGCCCTGCAGGCCACCGCCAGCGCCCTGGAGTCACCGCGCGACCGGCAGGTGCAGCAGCTGCTGCAGCAACGGCTCGACCTGCAGCTGACCACCACCGGCAAGGTGCGGGCCGGCTCGCCCCTGGCGCTGGCGCTGGCCCGCGAAACCGAAGCGCAGGCCGCCCTGCAGCAGGGTCAGGCCCGGCTGGCCGCACTGGACGCTGCCCTCGAGCAGCTGCACCAGATCGCCGAACGCCTGACCGCACTCGAAGCCGAAAGCGTGCTGCTCAACACCTGGCGGCGGCTGCAGCGTGAAACAGAGCCGCTGCAGCAGCGGCACCAGCAGCTGCAACTGGCCCTGCACCAGTGGCAGGGGCTGCTGCTGCAGCAACAGGCCGACCAGGGCCAGCTCGGGCAGCTGCAGACCCAGCTTGCGCAACAGCAGCTGCAACGCCAGCAAATCGAGCAGGCTGCTGCCGACGGCAGCCGGCAGCGCCAGGCGCTCGAGCAGCGCAGCCAGGCGCTGCTGCGGCAGCAAGACCTGCTGAGCGCCCAGGCCGATCTGGCCAGCCTGGCGCGCGAGCAGGAGCAACTGCTGCTGCACAAGGCCCGCTTCGATGGCCTGCAGCAGCAGGCAACAGCCATCAAGGAGCAGTTGCAGCAGCTGCCGGCCATCGGCAACGCCGAAGTCAGGCAGCTTCGCCAGGCCGAGCAGCATTGGAGTCAGGCCCAGGCCCGCTGCCAGGGCATGGCGACCCAGGTGGCGCTGCTGGAGGGGACCACGGTGGTCCGCCTCGGTGACGAACCGCTGTCCCCCGGTGAGAGCCGCCTGCTGGAGCGACCCACCGAGCTGGCGATGGCGGACGGCACCCGGCTGCTGATCAGCCCCGGTGGCGGGACGGCCATCGACGATGCCGTCGCCGCGCGGCAGCAGGCCCACGCCCAGCTGCTGGCGCTGCAACAGCAGCTGGGCCAGCCCAGCAGCGAGGCCGCCGAAGCGCTGGCCCAGCAGCGGCTGGGGCTCGAAGGGGAACTGAACAATCTGCGTCAGGCGGCGGCCACCATTCCCTGGGCCCAGCTCGATGCCCAGCTGGCCGCGCTGGAGCCGCGGCGCCAACGGCTGCAGCGGGCCCTGGCCGAGCAGGGGCAGGCCGTCGACACCCCGCCGCCGGCTTTGGCCGAGCTGGATCAGCGGCAACAGATCCTCAAACAGGAGCTGCAGGATCTGGGCCAGCAGCGCGCCCAGCTCGAGCGCGAGCTCGACGCCCGCCAGCAGCAGGGCGAGCAGCTCGAACGGCTGCACGCCCAACACCAGGCCGAAGCCGGACGGCTGGCCGGGTCACTGGCTGCCACCGAGCAGCAGCTGCAGGACCTGCAGCGCCAGCACGGCACACCCGAACAACTCGAGCACAGCCTGAGCCTGCTCAACGCCCAGCTGCAGACCGGCCAGCAGCAGCTCCAGAGCCTGGAGCGGCAGCTGGGCCCCGCGGCCAGCGACGGCGAGCTGCGGCTGCGCCAGCTCGCGGCCGAACGGGAGGTGCTGCTGACCAACCGCGGCCAGCAAGAGCAGATCTGCCACAGCCTCGGGGCCTTGGGGCCAGCCCTCGCACTCGAACTGCACCAGGCCGAGCTGGAACAGGCCCAGGCCGATCGCCAGGCGCTCGAGCGCAGCACCACCGCCCTGCAGCTGCTGCTGCAGGCCTTTGCCGAGGCACAGCAGCAGAGCGCAAGCCACTACTGCCTGCCGCTGCAGCTGGCGTTGCAGGGCTATCTCGATGCCCTGGGGCTGGCCACAGCCGCCACCGCACCGCTGCAGTTCACCCCCCAGCAGGGCTTCAGCACGTTGCAACTGCAACGCCAGCACCAACGCTTCGACTTTGCCCAGCTGAGCGGCGGCATGCGCGAGCAGCTGGCCGCTGCGCTCCGGCTGGCCCTGGCCGAGCTGCTGCGCGGCGCCTATGACGGCTGTCTGCCCCTGGTGCTCGACGATGCCTTCAGCAACAGCGATCCCGAGCGGCACGCGGGGGTGCTGCGCATGCTCGAGCGGGGGGTGCAGCAGGGGGTGCAGGTGCTGCTGTTCAGCTGCACCCCCGAGGCCTTCGGGCCGCTGGCGGAGCGGCTCGGTAGCAGGGTGATGCTGGAGCCACCCACGGGCGATGGCCGCTAAGCCGATGCACCTGCTGCGTCCCTATGAACCTGGGGATCTGGCCGGGGTGCTGGCGGTCTATGGGGCCGCGGTGCGCAGCCAGTGCCCACCCTTCTACAACCCGGAGCAGGTGCAGGCCTGGGCCGCCCACAACCACCCCGATGGCGAGCTGGCTGCCACAATCGCCCGGGGCTTCACCCTGGTGAACCCCGTGGCGATCGGCGACGGGCGGATCGCCGCGTTTGCGGTGCTCGATCCGCTGGACCGCCTGGCCCTGCTCTATTGCGACGGCCCCTGGAGCCGGCAGGGCCGGGGGGCGGCCCTGGTGCGGGCCCTGGAGGGCGAGGCCCGGCGCCAGGGGGTGCGCCGCCTGCGCACCGAGGCCAGCCAGCTATCCCGGCCGCTGCTGCAACGGCTCGGTTGGCAGGTCGAAGCCAGCGAAACCGTGCCCTACGCCGGGGTTCTGTTTGAACGCTGGCGCATGATCAAGGCTCTTGCCAGCGCCCATGGCTGACGCGCAGCTGCAGCAGTTTTTGGCCAAGGTCAGCGCCCTCAACGCCTTTGTGGCCCAGAGCGAAGCCGATCCCGGGCTGCGTGCCGCCCTGACGGCCTGCAGCAACCACCATGAGGTGGTGGCGCTGGCGCGCAGCTGCGGCTTTGAGATCGGCCGCCGCTGGGGCGAACCCGACGGCACCCCGGCCGCCGCGTCCAACCTGCTGGGCGGCGCCCTGCCGCCAGTGGGCAGCGAAAGCACCACGGTGCTGTTGCAGACGCCCCACTGGCGTCTGGAGCGAATTCACTCCAACCAAGCCCGCAGCCCCGATGGCTTCTGGTACGACCAGGCCGACCATGAATGGGTGCTGCTGCTGCAGGGCAGTGCGCTCCTGGAACTGGAGGGTGAGCCACAACCCACAGCCCTGAGCCGCGGCGACCAACTGTTGATTCCGGCCCACAGACGGCACCGGCTGCTGGCTACAGATCCCGATCCTGGAACGATCTGGCTGGCCTTGTTCTGGGCGGCATCCGGCGACGGTTGACCGCGCGCACCAGCCAGTAGGCCGCAGCCAGGGCCAGCACCGCGACCCCCAGCCCAGCCAGCAGCTGGGGTTTGCTTTCGGCGCCAGGGGGCAGCACGATCACCTTGCGGGCCACGGCGGTCATCGCCGTGATCAGCACCAACTCGATCTGCACCACATGGCGGCGCAGATAGGAGGTGATGTTCTGCAGCACCTCCAC
>CAZJIF010000067.1:0-9808 GCA_964546045.1 uncultured Klebsiella sp.
CGATGAACCTGCCGATCCTGATGGACCAGACCAACGACTTCCTCTGGGGGTTGCTGGTTGATTGGATCGCCTACCTGGGCTTGTATCTGACCCTGGGGCTTGAATTTCTGCCCATCCGCCATCTGGGCTTTGCCCTGAGCCAGCTGTGGCGCAGCCTGCACCGCAGCGAAGGTCAAGGCAGCATCTCCAGCTTTGCCGCGCTGATGACGGCCCTGGGCGGCAACCTCGGCACGGGTTGCGTGGCCGGCATGGCGATCACGATGAGCGTGGGCGGCCCGGGCGCCCTGTTCTGGCTGTGGGTGGTGACGCTGGTCAGCCTGGCTACCAAGTGCGCCGAGGCCCTGCTGGCTGTGCGCTACCGCAGCCGCAATGACCGGGACGAACTGGTGGGCGGGCCGATGTACTTCATGGGTTTCGGACTGCCACCCTCCCTGCGCTGGCTGGGGCTGGTGTTTGCCGGCATCGGCAGCCTCGCCACCTTTGGCCTGGGCAACGGCATCCAGGCCATGGAGCTGGGCAAAAGCCTGGAACACATGGTGGGCCTGCCACCCCTGCTGAGCGGCGTGCTGCTGGCTGGGGTGACCCTGCTGATCACCCAAGGCGGCATCTGCCGCATCAGCAGGGTCAGCAGCATCCTGGTGCCGCTGATGGTGGTGGGCTACCTGGGCTTCACGGCCACGCTGCTGCTGACCCATCCGGCCGGCGTCGTGCGCGCCCTGGGCGCCGTGGTCAACGATGCCTTCAGTGGCCGGGCCATGGCCGGCGGATCGCTGCTGATCATGATCACCGCCGGGGTTCGCCGGGCGGTGTTCACCCAGGAAGCCGGACTGGGCACCACCCCGATCGCCCATGCGGTGGCCCGACCCGACGACCCCGTGTTGCAGGGCCTGGTCGCCATGCTCGGCAATCTGATCACGGCCCTGGTCACGACAATGACCGCGCTTGTGGTGCTGTGCAGCGAGAGTTACCTGGCCAGGCAGGACGGGCAAGCCATGGTCAGCCGCGCCTTTGACTGGGCCCTGAGGGGCTCCGGCTGGGTCAGCGATCTGGCCACCGTGCTGTTCACCTTCACGACCATCATTGTGTTCGCCTATTACGGCGAACGCTGCCTCGAATACCTGTTCGGCAGCCGCAGCAACCAGTTGTTTCGGCTGATCTGGGCCGGGGCCCTGGTGGTGGGCTGCGTCAGTGGCGTCCCCTGGCTGTGGACCACCACCGAGGCCCTCAATGCCCTGATGGCCCTGCCCAACGTGATCGCCCTGGTGCTGCTGTCGGCAACCGTGTTCCGCCTCACCAAGAGCTATGCCTTCCGGCCCGACTGACGCCGACACCCTGCTGGTGCTGGGGGGCGGTCTGATCGGCCTGGCGATCGCCCACCAGCTCGCCCGGCGCGGCCGCGGGGTGCGGGTGATCAGCCGGAACCGCAAGGAGGCCGCCGGTTTCGTGGCTGCTGGCATGCTGGCGCCCCACGCCGAGGGGCTGCAGGGCGATCTGCTGGCCCTGGGCCAGGCGAGCCTGGCCCGCATCCCCGCCTGGGTGGAGCAGATCGAAGCCGACAGCGGCCTGACCTGCGGCCACCGGCCGTGCGGCATCGTTGTGCCCTTCGCCACGGCTGCCGAACGGGACGCCTACCCCACCGCCGCCTGGGGGCAGCCGCTCGACCGTGCCGCCCTCGAGCGCGAGATCCCCGGCATTGGCCCCTGCTGGACCGCAGGCCTGCTGTTTGACCAGGACGGCCAGATTGACAACCGCCGCCGGCTGATGCGGGCCCTCGAGCGGGCCTGCACCCGTCTGGGGGTGGCTTTTGAAGAGGGGTGCAGCGTCGAGCACCTGCACACCACCCCTGAGGCCGATGGCGGCAAGGCCCCACAGCTTGAGGCGGTGGAGCTGCTCGATGCCACCGGCGAGCACCGTCGACTGCCGTGCCGTCAGGCGGTGCTGGCCTGCGGCGCCTGGAGCGCCCGGCTGCTGCCGCAGCTGCCGGTGTTTCCGGTCAAAGGCCAGATGCTGTCGCTGCAAGGACCGCGTCAGGCCCTGGAGCGGGTGGTGTTTGGACCCGGCACCTATCTGGTCCCGCGGGACGACGGCCTGCTGGTGGTGGGGGCCACCAGCGAACCCGAGGCCGGCTTTGACGAGGGGCTGACCCCTGCTGGCCAGCGCCAGTTGCAGCTAGGGATCGCCGCCCTGCTGCCCTCCGCCGCCAGCTGGCCACCAATGGAGCGATGGTGGGGCTTTCGTCCGTGCACCCCCGACGAGGGCCCGCTGCTGGGCCCCGGTCCGGTTTCTGGGCTGTGGTTGGCCACCGGGCATCACCGCAACGGTGTGCTGCTGGCCGCCATCAGCGCCGAGCTGCTGGCGGCCTCGATGACCGGCACCAGCAGGCCGCAGCAGGAAGCGCTGCTGGCCGCCTTCGACTGGCAGCGCTTCAACTGAAACGCCTGTATTGGCCTGCCAGGGTTGGCCCGATCAGGCCTCGCTACGCCAGACCTGATCGGACGGGGTCCAGTCGCTGAGCTCGGATGGCTGGAACCAGAGACCGATCTCAAAGACGGCGGTTTCGGGAGCGTCCGAGCCGTGGATCACATTGCGGCCGATGTTGACGGCCAGATCACCGCGAATGGTGCCGGGCTCGGCCTCGAGCGGCTTGGTGGCGCCGATCAGCTTGCGGGCGCTGGCGATCACCCCGTCGCCCTCCCAGACCATCGCCACCACCGGGCCACTGGTGATGAAGTCGACCAGGCCGGCAAAGAAGGGGCGCTCGCGGTGCACGCCGTAATGGCTCTCGGCCAGCTCGCGGCTGGGGGTGAGCTGCTTGAGACCGACCAGCTTGAATCCCTTGCGCTCGAAGCGCCCGAGGATCTCGCCGACCAGGCCCCTCTGCACCCCGTCGGGCTTGATGGCGATGAAGGTGCGTTCGGCAGCCATGGAGTCTCGATCGGTTGTGGGGTCATCGTCTGTGGCAGCCCCGCTGCTTGGCAAGCCTGGTGTTGCCGTGATCACCGGCCCACTGGCCGCTTGGGCGAAGGTCGGTGTGGACCCTGTCAAAATGTGACTAGAGTCAGATGACCAGGGTCTGCATTGACCACCATGCCCTCGCAGCAGGTCTCCAAATCACAATTCAAGGCCCGCGCCCTGGCCCTGTTTCGCCAGATCGAGGCCACCGGTGAGCCCGTGGTGATCACCGATCACGGCCGGCCCGCCCTGGAGGTACGGCCCTACCGCCCGTCTCCAACCGATCAGCCGGATCCACTGCAGGCGCTGCGGGGGTCGGTGCTGCTCTACGACGACCCCTTCGCCCCGGTGGCCGAAGGCGACTGGGATGCTCTGGTGTGATTCTGCTCGATACCCATGTGCTGATCTGGTGGGTCAACGGCGACCGTGAGCGGCTGTCAACAACCGCCCAGGCCGCCCTTGATCAGGCCTGCGAAGCCAAGGATCACCCGCAGTTGTTGGTCTCAGCGATCAGTTGCTGGGAAGTGGCGATGCTGGTGAGTCGCGGGCGGCTGGCCCTGGGCATGGACCAGACACGCTGGCTGGATCTGGTCGCCAGCATCCCTGCGGTCGCATTGCTGCCACTGGAGCCAGCCGTGGCGATCGCGGCAACGCGACTACCTGAACCGTTTCACCCAGACCCGGCCGATCGTTTTCTGGTGGCCCAGGCGCGAACGCTGGGGATTCCCCTGGTCACGGCAGACGCCAAAATCAGGGCCTATCCCCATCTCGAGACCCTGTGGTGACCCTGGCCAGCGGCGACAGCTGGAACGCCGCCGACGGCGCCGCCCTCTACGGACTGGATCGCTGGGGTGAACCCTATTTCGGGGTCAACGCCCGCGGTCACGTGATGGTGCAGCCCCAGGGCGAACGGGGCGGCGCCCTGGACCTGGTGGAGCTGGTGCAGGAGCTGCAGGGCCGGGGGCTGAGCCTGCCGCTGCTGATCCGGTTTGACGACATTCTGGAAGACCGGCTCGAGCGGCTGCATGCCGCCTTCGAGCGCGCCATCGCCCAGTACGGCTACAGCGGCCGCTACCAGGGCGTGTTTCCGGTCAAGTGCAACCAGCAGCGCCATGTGGTGGAGCAGCTGGTCGAAAGCGGTCGCCGCTGGCACTTCGGCCTCGAAGCCGGCAGCAAGGCCGAACTGCTGATCGCCCTGTCGCTGCTCAGCGACCCCGAGGCCCTGCTGATCTGCAACGGCACCAAGGACCGGCGTTACATCGAAACGGCGATCCTGGCCAGGCGCCTGGGCCGACAACCGGTGGTGGTGATCGAACAGGCTGACGAGGCGCAGCGCATCATCGAGGCCAGCCAGGCCCTCGGGGCCGCACCGTTGATCGGCATCCGGGCGCGGCTGTCCAGCCGCAGCAGCGGACGCTGGGGCAGTTCGGTGGGCGAAAAGGCCAAATTCGGGCTTTCGGTGCCCGACCTGCTGGCCAGCGTCGAGGCCCTGCGCAACGCCGGCCTGCTGGGCGAACTGCGCCTGCTGCACTTTCACGTCGGCAGCCAGATCAGCGACATCGCCGTGCTCAAGGACGCGCTGCAGGAGGCCGGTCAGATCTATGTCGAGCTGACCCGCCTCGGGGCGCCCATGGGCTATCTGGATGTGGGTGGCGGCCTGGGGGTCGACTACGACGGCAGCCGCACCGCCAGCGCCGCGTCGACCAACTATTCGCTGCAGAACTACGCCAACGACGTGGTGGCGACGGTGCGCGAGTGCTGCCAGCCCCATGGGGTGCCGGTGCCCACCCTGGTCAGCGAAAGCGGCCGGGCCCTGGCCAGCCACTTTTCGGTGCTGGTGTTCGACGTGCTGGGCGCCGAGGGACAGAGCCCTGGCCAGCCCCCCGCAGCCGTGCCACCCGCCGCCGCCGATGAGCCCCTGATCCTGCGCAACCTGCGCGACACCCTGGCCGCCGTGGAGTCGGCCCCAGGGCTTGAACAGCTGCAGGAGGCTTGGAACGATGCGCTCAAATTCAAGGATGACGCCCTGGCGGCCTTTCGCCTGGGCTACCTGAACCTGCCGCAACGGGCGATCGCCGAGCAGGTGACCGCCGCCTGCGGCCGAACGATCGCCACCCACCTGGCGGCCCTGCCGCCCGAAACGGTGGTGCCCGAAGAGCTGCGGCAGCTGCCGGCGACCCTGGCGGCCACGTACTACGCCAACCTGTCGATCTTCCGTTCGGCGCCGGACACCTGGGCGATCGATCAGCTGTTTCCGGTGTTGCCGATCCAACGGCTCGACCAACGACCCACGGCCCTGGGCAGCTTTGCCGATCTGACCTGCGACTCCGACGGCAAACTCGAGCGGTTCATCGACCGAGGCCAGGTCAAGCCCCTGCTCGAACTGCACGCCCTGCAGCCCGGGGAGCCCTACTGGATCGGCCTGTTCCTGGCCGGGGCCTACCAGGAGGTGATGGGCAACCTGCACAACCTGTTCGGCAGCACCAATTCGGTCCACATCCGTCTGCAGACCTCAGGCGCCTACCGGATCGACCACGTGGTGCGCGGCGACACCAACGCCAAAGTGCTGCAAGCCATGGAGCACAGCCCCGAGCTGCTGCTGGAACGGCTGCGCCTGGCCAGCGAGGAGGCGATCGGCCAGGGACAGCTCAAGATCACCGAAGCCAGCCGGCTGATGGCCCACCTCGAGGCGAGCCTCGGGCAGACCACCTACCTGCAGGGCTGACGTGCCCTACTTGGCGGGCTGTGTCGGGGGCTTGATCAGACCCAGCTGCTGCCAGAGGCCATAGATGTCGAGCTGGGACCAACGGCCCACAACCTTGTCGCCCTTGATCTCGACGGTGCTGATGCCGTTGAGCTCAATCCGGCGCCCATTGGCCGGCACACCAAACAGTGGCTCTTTGTTGTGGATGCCGCTCAGTTTCCAGAAGTGGGTGACGAGATTGCCCTCGGCCGTGTCGGAAAAATCAAGGCGAATGTCGCTCAACGCCGCCCGGAAGGTCTTGATGATGCCGGCAAAACCCTGGGTTCCCTTGGCTGGAGCAGCCAACGGCGAATAGTCGTAGGTGTTGGGATCCACATAGCGATCCAGCACCGACAGATCGCCCTTGACCCAGGCGCTGTGCATGAAGTTGTAGTACAGCTCCCGATTGGCCCGGGTGGCGGGGTCCATCGGTGTGGCGCAGGGATAGGGCACGCCGGGCCGGTACCACTGCAGGTTGCGGCCCTCACGGCTGCAGCCGTAGTAGGGGCTGTTGGCGTAGGAGAGACCCGCCAACGGCTTGGCGTTCAAGGGGGCGTCCGCCAACGCCGTGCTCAGCGCCAGGACAGCGGCCAGGCTGAGCAGCCGGCTGCGGCGACCGAGACGTTCGAGTGCCATGAATGCCTCTGGGTGAAAACGGGAAAGAGGATGCAGAAATTTTGATGGATCCGCGAGAAAACTGCCGAATCCATCACCGAGACGTCAGGATTGTCTGCGCTCTGGCCTGCTCCACCATGGACGCGCGGATCCGTCACCAGCCCCTCCTGTTCAGCCTTGCCTTGTTGATCTGGGGCGCGCCCATAGCCGCCACTGCGGCCGAGCAACCCCTGCAGCAGGATCCTGCGCAGACCACCAACGTGCAGCCCGGTGATGATGCCCAGGCCGGCACAGATGCATTGGCCAAGGCAGCAGAACCCGTAACGGCCAAACCACCAGCGTCAACCTGCAGGCGCAGCCGAGCCCTCAATCTCGGTGTCACCAAATCGGTGAAGCGCCCACCCACAAACAATCCACTGGACAGTTTCACCCACATCGCTGGCATCCGCTGCCACAAGGAAGGCTGGCTGGAAGGCGATTTCATGCTGACCGACACCCCAGGCTTCCGGGAGCTGGCCGACAAGGGGCTCGACTTCATGGCGACCTACTACCCAGACATGAGCTGGAGTAGCTACGGAGCCCCGGGATACAGCTCGATGTATCTGCAGGCCGCCGATCTGTACACCGGCAAGACCGGATTCCTGTGGCCCGATGGCCAGCTCCACTTTTCAAGCGCCGGCTGGACCGGAGCAGGCATTCAGACCCCACAAAATCACTCGCCGCGGTTTGAGGGGTCACCGCCGCTGGAGAACTGGCGCATCTTTGAACTGTGGTACGGGCAAAAGTTCACGCCTCAGTTCGAAGTGCGCATCGGCAAGATCTACCCCTGGGTTCGCTTTGCTTCCCATCAGACATCAGGGATTTTTCAGAACGCAATTTTTGACTATCCCGGTGTGTATGGGAGCACCGACAATCGAGGCAACTTTCTGCCCTATGCCAATGCCCCTCTCGGCATCCAGCTCAGCTACAACCCCAATCCCCACAACCAATTCCTGCTCAACGTGAGCGACGGCAAGGATGACGCCACAGGCGGCTACCGGATCTCGCTCGCGGACACCACTTTGAACAGCGACGACGGAATCGAAATCATCGCTGAGTATGCCTACCTCAACCACAGCAAAAACCCCAAAGCGCTCCCGGGGTATTACAAAATCGGCTTTCAGGGAAACACCGGCCGCTTCACGGATTTTTCGACCGGTTTGAGCTCCTGGGGCAACTACGGCGGTTACCTCACCATTGAGCAAATGCTGTACGCCGAGCCCAATACCGAAGTACCGCGCAGCCAGGGCCTGCTGGCATTCGGCAAGTTAAGCAGCACCTTCGGCAACAACAGCATCGTCAACCTGGTGGCCAGTACAGGCCTCACCTATGCGGGCCTGATTCCAGGACGCGATTCCGACATGGCAGGCATCGGGGTTGCTTACGCCGGCTTCAACAGCGCCGCCTCCCGCTTCTATGCACCCGTCTTCAATGGCGTAGCCAGCCCTTCGGAAACAGCACTGGAAGCGGTGTACCTGGCCGAGCTCACCCCCTGGCTGATGCTGATCGCCAGTTATCAGTATGTGATCAGCCCCAGCTTGTTTGGGGTGATGAACCCAGCCCAGCCCAGCGGCCACGTGATCTCGCTCAATACCCGCATCGCTTTTTGAACCAGCGTGGGGGTCGGCTCAACCCCCGAGCATGCGGCCAAAGGCCTGCAACATCCGTTGCACCAGACCGGATTGATAATCCTGCTGCTGCTCGGGTGTGTAGGCAAAGCGCTCGGCTTCGCGGCGGGACATCACGGCTGCAAAATCCTGCATGGCTGTGGCATTGGCCAAAAAGATCTTTTCAATCCTGTCCTGGCAGATTTCCTGCACGCTCACATGGGTGAGCGCCTTGACGGTGGCCGTGCGTTCGGAATTGGTCAACGCAGCGAATTCACCGAAGATGTCGCCCGCGTGCAACTGACTGATCTCCGATTCACCGCTAGCAGCTGAGGGGTCTGCCAGCAGAATCGAACAGCTACCTTCCTGAATGACATACATCGAACCCCCCGCTTCCCCGCGGCGAATGATCACTTCGCCAGGCGCGAACTCAAGCACCGGATCCTCTGAAGCGATCTGCATGAGTTCTTCATCGCGGAGCGAGGCAAACAGGTCGATCTTTCGCAACATGGTGAAGCTGCGGCGCTTGACCTCGGACAGATCAGCCGCGATCTGCCCGCGGCTCGACCCTGGCGTGCGCAGATCGACGATCGGAAACGGAATCGAATAGCCCGCACGCTTGACCGCATACCAGATGCGCGTACTCACATCCGTGGCCGCTTCATAGCGCAGCAGAAAGTCCGGCACGAAGAAATGCAGGCTGTAATCAATGCTCGAGGCTCCAAATCCCTTGAGGTAGGCCCTGGCCCGATCGGGCTGCGGAATATGGGGATGGTGCAACACAGCACTGCGCAGCAGATGAAGTGCCCGCGAAGGGGGCATCTCATAGGGCAGGCCGACCTTCACCTCGAGGCCAAAGTCCGTTGGCGAGGGGCGGGAGTAATTAATAATTTTGACCTTATCAATTGTGGCGTTGGGTAGCACAACATAACGATCAAAAATATCATCATACAAATACGTGCTGTTCCAGGAAATATTGTCAACTCGGCCCTGCTGGCCGTCGATCTCAACCCAATCGCCGATCACAAACTGTCGCTCGACCTGAACCGTCAGCGCCGACGATATGTTCTGCAGCTGCGTTGCCGAACCAGGTCCGACAATAAAAGCCAGAACCGACAGCACTGCTGCGGTCCCAATTGTGTTCAACATGCCGCGTTGATACAGCTCTGCTGCGATGACTGCAAACGCAATGGCGACAAACAGCAGATCCTTGAAGAACCGCGGTGCCGGCGTGCGGTCCCGGCGACTCAGCGACAGCAGCTGCCAGACAAAGCCAACACCGATGTCAACGAACGCCACATACAGGCTGAGCAACGAAATCAGGCCTGTCCAGCTTTGCCATTCCCGGGCCACTCCCAAGGCACTGAGAGCGCCACTGACCAGGGCGGCGGCAATGGCGATGCGGAAAAACCGCATGCTGGGAATCAGATGGCTGAGCCTGTGCCGCTGACGCTCCCGTTCACGCTCCAACGGGATCGAAAGCAGCAGCAGCACCAGCAATAGCAGCAAGGTGCCGGGCTGACCCAACAACTGCAGGCGACCCAGCGGTTGCAGGGCCAGCACCAGAGACAACAAGACAGGTTCAGTCAACGCAACACCGGTGAACTGGATTGGGGCCCCTACCAGGCGGCGCCCAGCAGTTCAATGCCGGCCCAGAAATAAGGGTTTTCCAGGCCGCCCGCAACCCGCCGTTGCTGACTGGCGGTCAGCCCCGACAGCAACGCCTGGCCATCGGCACCCACCAGCCGATCGCCATCCAGACGCACCAGACCACGGCTGAAGGCCTGGCGGGTGAGCTGCAGGGCCTCGGCCTTGGGAATGCCGGCCTCGAGGTAGCGGTACATCTGCACGA
>CAZJIF010000068.1:0-9662 GCA_964546045.1 uncultured Klebsiella sp.
TGTCGGTCTGGGCGCGCAGGGCCCACACCGCCGGGCCGCGGCTGGCGTTGAGGATCCGCTTCTGCAGGGCGGTGGCATCGGCCAGCCGGCCGATCACCCCGCCCAGGGCGTCGACCTCGTGCACCAGCTGGCTCTTGGCCGGACCGCCCACGGCCGGGTTGCAGGGCTGCCAGGCGATGCGGTCCAGGTTGAGGGTGAACAGGGCCGTGGAGCAGCCCAGCCGCGCGGCGGTGATGGCGGCCTCGCAGCCCGCATGGCCGCCGCCCACGACGATCACGTCAAAGCATTCGGTGGGTGGGCTGTGTTCGGCCATGGATCAATTCTCCATGGCCCCGGGCGAGGCCCACTCAGAACGAGATCCGCAGTTCAAAACCGGCGGAGACGATGTCTCCCAGATCGCGTCGCACATTGGGATAGACGACCCACCAGAGCTTGGGGGTGAAGAACAGCCAGGGAGTGATCTGGGCGCTGTAACCCACCTCGAGCGTGCCCTGCCACCCGCTCACCGAGCAGTTGGGCATCTGGGTGCAGACCGTCTGGTTCTGACTGCGGGTGATCACCCCCTGATTGACGAAGGGCATGGCCCAGCCGGCAAACAAGACGTCGCTGTTGCGTCCGAACACCCCTTCGTAGGCCAGGCCTCCGTAGACGCCTTTGCTGGTGCTGCCCTTCTCCTGCCAGGGGCTCCACTTGCCCTTGAGGAACGCGGTCAGGCCACGGTTGTAGCTGCCCGGCTCCCGGTAGAGCATCGCTTCGGCCATGGCGTAGTACTGCGTATTACCCCAATAGGTCTGACGATCGGCGCCGGTCAGGAAGAAATAGCCACCATTGACGTCATAGAGATTGCTGAGCCCATAGCCCGTGTGGTATTGACCGCCAAAGCGAACAAACCAAGGCTTGCCATTATCATTTGCGTTCAAACTGTAGGTGCCGCCGCGCCAGGTAAGTTCGTACAACAGCTCGACGCCATAGGTGTTGAAATCCCAGTACTGGTTGTAACCACGGCGGTTGTCGATTCCTCCACTTGGGTCCCAGTAGCCGCTGACCACCATCGCCTTGGCGATCAGGTTGTCGCCGATGACGTTTTCCACCGATAATCCCGGAGGTGCGGTGGTGACAAGAGGCCCGTTGGCGGTGCTTGGGGTGGTGCCGATGACACCCGGCTCGTTGAAGGCCCAGAAGCCGAACAGGCCGGAGACGATTGATTTGTTGAAGGTGATCCAGGGGTTGATGGCGCCGAGGCGCACATAGTTCAGATTGAATTTGCCGTAGTGGTGCTCAATCCAGTACTCAAAAATGCGGATCCCCTGCATCTGTGGGTTCACATCGCGGCTGCGTCCCGTATCGGTGTAGAAGTAGCCGTGATACTGGCGTGTGCCCAGGCCTGCTGGATTGAGTGTGTTGCCGTAGGAGAAAATTGGGCCCTGGTTCCCTGCTTCTGGATAGGTGAAGGAAACGTGGATCTGGCCGCCCTTGTAATTCTTGCTGATCAGCCTTGAATACAGATCGACCCCAAGGATCTGCATGAAGTTCATCTGCCAGTTGTGCCATGGACCCTGTGTGCCGCGCACCAGGGGATTGCTCGACAGGTTGCTCTGTACATCGACGAGATAATCGACGGCCGAGCATCCATAAATATCGACGCCTTGTTCAAACAGCTTGTCGCGCCCCTTGATGGCAAGCAGGTGATCCCTGTCGGCCAACGCGTCTGACTTCGCCTTGGGCAGCATGTAGGTCGGCCGCATGTAGGTGTCAAGTCGACGCCAGGTGGCCGGCACCTTCAGGTGGCGCAGAACATCGCAGTGAATCTTGTGGCTGTAGTCGTAGGGGCCGCGATTGCGCGGAATCGGCAGATTGAACGGGTTCGGCAGATAGGGACTCTCGGCACTGGCTTCGGGATTGGCTGGTGCTGACGTCGAGCCTTCCGCCTGATGGGCTGGTGTGGGCGTCGGGATTGGTGCTGGGCTGTCTGTTGTTGGCAGATCCTCGGCTGCCCCCTCAATCGGCAGTTGAGGGTTCTGCGCCCAGGCGGTTGGGGCGGCGCTGCAACTGCAGCCAAAGGCCAGGGCAGCCAGGGCGACGCGTTGCCAGCGAGAGGCCATGGTTCTTCCCTTTGGGCGCGCGAACTTAACGCCCATGCCGCCGAGATCCTCCGCCTGTGTCGAAATGCGCAAGCGCTGTGATCTGCTGCTTGGTTTGCCCCTGGTCCTGTGGTTTCAGGATGGAGTGTCCTGCAAGCCAAGGCGATGCCTGCTCCTGTTTGTGTTGTGGTCGGCTATGGCGCCGGCGTGGGCCATGGCATCGCCATGGCCTTTGCCCGCCAGGGCAGTGATCTGTTGTTGGTGGGCCGCAGCCCCGAGCGGCACGGGTCCCAGCTGGCTGAACTGCGGGCGTTGGGGGTGGGGCTGACCACGGCCGCCGTCGATGCGGGTGATCCGGCGGCGTTGGCGGCGGTGTTGGCGGCACCGCCCGGCGAAGGCACGGTGGTGCTCGCCTACAACGCCGTTGTGCCGACCCCTGGCCCGCCGTCGACCCTGGCGCCCGATCGCCTTGCCGCCGACCTGCAGGTCGATGTGGTGGGCGCCCTGGCCGCCGTGCAGGCCCTGCTGCCGGCCTTGCGGCAGCGGGGTGGAGCGCTGCTGTTCACCGGCGGTGGCATGGCCCACCATCCGGTGGCAGCGGTCGCTTCGATCGGTATCGGCAAGGCCGCCCTGCGGGCGCTGGTGCTGATGCTGGCGCAGGAGCTGGCTCCTGAAGCGCCGCGGCTGGGGGTTGGTCTGGTGTCGATCATGGGTCAGGTGGTGCCGGGCGGCCCCCTGGATCCGGAGCGCATCGGTGAGGCCTTTGTGGCGCTGCAACAGCGGTTGGCTGCTGCCTCATCCGCCTCGCCGGTGGATCCTGAGCTGTTGTTTCGGGGTTGAGAGCAGGCGGCCGCAGGCGTCACACTGGGGGACCAGAAGACAGGGCTTCAGTTCCCATGACGTCGGCCAACCCCGCTGCGGCCAACCGCGCCCTGCTGCAGTCCACGATCGCCACCGATGCCAACGACTGGTGCATCGCCCGCTTCAGCTTGCTGGCCGACCAGATCCGTCAGGCCGGCATGGCGGTCGATCCCAGCTTCACGCTCGTGGCGCAGGACTACCCCGCCCCAGGGGCAGCGCGCGAGCAGCTGCACAGCGATCTGGCAGCCGGCGCTTACGGCCAGGTGTGGCTGATGGCCCCCGACCTGGACAACGGCCCCGAACCGGCCTTCTTTGCAGCCCTGGAGGCGGCGGTGGCCGCCGGCACCCAGCTGGTGATTGCCCGCGATCACACCGATCTGGGCACGTCGCTGTTGGCCCTGGGGGGCTGCCTGGAGTCGGTCACCCAGACCCAGACCTTTAAGCGCACCTGGCCGGACCTCCCCTGTGACAGCGAATACGTCAACCCCGGCTGCCCGGCGATCGACACCCCCTGCGTGGTCACCGGCCAGAACGGTGGGGTGCAGATCTGCCGCAAGCGCGCCGAGCATCCGCTGCTGGGGTTTGACAGCCTGATCCCGGGCCACGTGGTGCTGCCGGCCCACCCCCATGAAGGCGTGATCCGGCTCACCACCGCCAGCCAGCAGGTGCTGTTGTCGAGCTACTCGATCACCAGCGGCCGCGAACAGATCACGGCGATCCTGGACGAAGCCCCCGGCCGCGGCCCGGTGCTGCACCACTCCACCTTCCACCACTTCGCCGACTACAACCTGGAGGTCGGACGTGGTGCCCCCGACTTTGTGATCGACCCGCCGTCGGCCCAGATCGACCAGTCGCCCGAACTGCTGGCCGATTGGCGCACCTATGTGGCCGCCGTTGTCGCTTACGGCATGGGCCGTTAGGCCGCCAGGCTGTTATGCAGCGAGGTTGCGGAAGCGGGTGAACTGGGGCTCGAATAGCAGCTTGACGGTGCCCACCGGCCCGTTGCGGTGCTTGGTGACGATCACTTCAGTGATGCCGCGGTCGGGGGTCTCGGGGTTGTAGTACTCGTCGCGGTAGATCATCAGCACCAGGTCGGCGTCCTGCTCGATCGAGCCCGATTCGCGCAGGTCGCTCAGCATCGGGCGCTTGTTGGTGCGCGACTCGACGCCCCGGCTCAGCTGGCTGAGGGCCATCACCGGCACGTTGAGTTCGCGGGCCATGCCCTTGAGGCCGCGGGTGATGCGGCTCAGCTCCTGCACGCGGTTGTCGGGGGTGCTGCCCTCCATCAGCTGCAGGTAGTCGATCACGATCAGGCCCAGGTCTTTGCCGGTTTCAGCCATCAGGCGCCGGCACAGGGAGCGCATCTCGAGCACGCCACTGTTGGGTTTGTCGTCGATGAACAACGGCAGCTGCCCCAGGCTGTTGATGCCCTGACCGAGCAGCGGCCATTCCTCCTGCTGCAGCCGGCCGGTGCGCAGGCGGCCACTTTCGATGCCCACCTCCATCGACAGCAGGCGGTAGGTGAGCTGTTCCTTGCTCATCTCGAGCGAGAACACGCACACCGGCAGCTGGTGCAGCTGGGCCACGTTTTTGGCGATGTTGAGCACGATCGAGGTCTTGCCCATGGCCGGCCGGCCGGCGACGATGATCAGGTCGCTGCGCTGCAGCCCCTGGGTGATCGCATCGAGGTCGTAGAAGTTGACCGGGATGCCCGCCACCGAGGTGCCCAGCGAACGGCTCTCGATCTCGTTGAAGGTGCTGGTCAGAATCTCGGCGGTGGGGGTCAGGCCCTTGCTGGGCTTCTCCTGACTGATGGCAAAAATCTTTTGCTCGGCTTCGTCGAGCACCTGCTCCATTGGCTTGCTTTGGTCAAAGCCCAGGGCGATCACCTCGTTGCCCGAGCGGATCAGCTGGCGCCGCAGGAACTTGTCCATCACCAGGCGGGCCACCTGCTCGATGGCGGCGGTGGAGATGGTGCGCTCGACCAGCTCCACCAGGCGCCCCTGGCCGCCGACCTTCTCGAGGGCGCCCGTGTCGGCCAGCCAGGCCGTCATGGCTGTCAGGTCGGTGGGTTTGCCCTGGCTGTGCAGCATCAGGGCGGTTCGGTAGATCTCCCGGTGGCCGCGCAGGTAAAACGCCTCGGGCTGCAGCACATCAGCCACCCGGCCGATGGCGTCGGGGTCCAGCAAAATGCCTCCCAGAACCGCTTCTTCGGCTTCCAGGTTCTGGGGCGGCACCCCATCGGGCAGGGCCTCAAAGCGGTCGTCGCGCTCCCGGGAGGAGTCGCTCCGCCGCTGGGACTTCCCCTCGCGTTCGGGCTGGTTGAGGGGAACGCTCACCATGGTGGTTGGCCTGCAGGCGCTGGGGCGGCAATGGCCCGGTTTCTGAGTCTGCCTGGGGTCGCCCCCCTTGACCACTCTGCAGGCCCTGGGGGTGGGGCCTCAGAGCTGCTCCCACCCCAGATGTGGTGTGCGGCTCAGTGGCTGGCGACTTCGAGGTTGATCTCGGCGCTGACCTCGGGATGCAGCTTGACCTGCACCTTGTAGCTGCCGGTGCGGTGAATTTCGGGCACGGTGATGTCGCGGCGATCCACCTCTTTCTTGGTGGCGGCTTCGATCGCCTCGGCCACGTCAGCGTTGGTGACGGTGCCAAACAGCACGTCATCGCCGCCGGTCTGCTTCTTGACCGTGAAGCGACCGATGGTTTCGAGCGCGGTGCGGAAGGCGACGGCTTCGGCCTTGAGGGCGGCCTGACGCTCCGCTTCCTTGGCGCGGCGGGCCTCCACCTGGCGCAGCACAGCAGCGGTCACGGGCACGGCCTTCCCGGTCGGCACCAGGAAGTTGCGGGCGTAGCCGGGGGCCACCTCGACCAGGTCACCGTTCTTGCCGAGGGTGTACACGTCCTCGGACAGGACGACTTGAACGCGCTTTGCCATAGGACTGTCGCCGTTACAGGATCCGTTAAACCAATGGGCCACCATAGGGCACGGCAACGACGATCCTGCTCGCAGGCCGGGTCAGCTACTGATCGAATGCCTGTGCTGGCAGCAGATTCGCTTTAGGTTGTGGCAAATCACTGGCAGGGGCGCTGGACCTCTGCTTCGCGCCCAGGATCATTTCAATGGCACCATCTCGGCAGTTGCGCTTGCGTTTTAACCGTGGTGTCAGCACCGAAGCGTTGCCGCCATTGATTGATGCTACTTACGCAATCATCCTGACGCTTTTGGTGATTGAGTTGCCAATCTTGATGCTTGATCTATTGCGAGATTACAATCATGAGGAAATGGGAGTTTGGAGTCTCTTAGGCTCTGTTTTGAGGCTTCTTTTTGGTTATTTGGGAGTGTTTCTGGTTGTCTACGATATCTGGTCAAAGAAGCGACGATTGCTAGATGCTCTGTCCTCGACAGGCAAGGTCAGCAAGTTTGAAAGCGCGATGTTGCTGTTGTCGTTGTTCATGGCTTCGCTGCTGCCTCCTTTCTATTATGTCCTCAATCAGCTGCGCCAAGATTATACTGAGCAGGTTCAAAAATTAGAGGGTGCGGCAATTGCCGGGATTGAGATTTTAGAGATCCATGCTTTTTCCGCTCTCTTTTTGATTGTCGGCATTGCGATCTATGCTCTGATTGCTTTGGCGGCTCATCGACGGATGTATCGCCTTGCGTCCCCATCCTGTCGGTCCCCGCTTGCTAGCTTGCGGTTTGATTCGCTTACGCGGATCGGGCTTGCCTTTCTTCTGCCCCCGCTTTATCTGTTCATACCCGCCCCTTGGCCGGGGGTCATTTACGGCCTGAGTGCGTTTTTTCGATTGGAGCCTGCCAGCCAGATGGCGGTCGAAGCCGATGGTTAACGGTGGCCTGTCCTTGGTGACAAAAGGACTCTGGCAACACCATGCTTTCGGGCCCATCAACGCCATTGGACACCCTCGCTGCGCCTCTGAGCCGCAGATTGCCTCTGACCCGGGAGACCACGGATTCAGCATCGTCTTTGAGTCGGACAAGAACTCGATCGCGCGCTGGCCCAGACGGCGAACGCCGCATTGGGTGCATGAATTGCCAGTCAGCGCAGGTCGGTGAGGTGCTGTTGGCCTGCAGCATGGTGCAGCCTTCTCGGTGAGCGGAGGTGATGGTGAGCAAGCGCACCCTCAATGCCGGGAATCTTGAGGCTCTGGGCGCGGCAACCTTGTCCCAGCTGCTGATCGAAGTCAGCAGCGGCAACGCTGTGATCCAGCGGCGGCTGCGTTTGGCCCTGGCTGCTGCCGAGGGTGCCGAGGGGGCTGCTCAGGAGGTGCGCAAGCGCCTGGCTGCCATCGCCCGTGCCACCACGTTTGTGGATGCGCGCAAGCGCAAGGCGCTGCTGGCCGATCTGGAGGCCCAGCACCAGGCGATCAGCGGCGCCATTGCGGCCGCTGATCCGGGCCAGGCCTTTCAGTTGTTGGTGCGGTTTCTGGACCTCGCCGACGGGGTGCTGGAGCGAAGCTCCGACAGCACCGGCGCCTTGATCGGGGTGTTTGAGCGCGCGCTGGCTGATCTGGCGCCGCTGGCTATGGCTGCCGCCCTCAGCCCCGAGGCCCTGGTGGAGCAGGTGATCGAGCTGATCGCCGCCAACGGTTACGGCCAGTTCGATGGGCTGATCCCGGCCGTGGCGCCTGCCCTGGGCGAGCTGGGGCTCGCGTTGCTGCAGCGCTTCTACAGCGAGCACGGCGGGCCCGACGCGACCCTGGTGTTACGGCAGATCGCCGAGGCCCGCGGCGACATCGACGCCTATCTGGCCCAGTTCAACCCCAGGCAGCTCAGTCAGCCTCTGATTGCCGCTGATGTGGCACAGCATCTGCTGCAGGCCGGTCGGGCCGAGCAAGCACTGGCCGTGCTCGATGGCGCCACCGCCAACCTGACCGACTGGCTGGTGCTCGACTGGGGCGACGTCCGCATTGCAGTGCTCGAGGCCCTGGCCCGGCGTGACGATGCCCAACAACAGCGCTGGGACCTGTTTTGCCGCTGTCTGTCGATTCCCCATCTGCGCGTCTATCTGCAGCGGCTCGACGACTTCACCGATGTGGAGGCCGAGGAGAGGGCTCTTCAGATCGTCGTTCACCATCCGAAGCGGCTGTTGGCCCTGGCATTTCTGGTGCTTTGGCCTGCCCTGGGTCGGGCGGCGCGCCTGGTGATCGACCACCGCGACCAGTGGGATGGGGACGCCTTTGAGGTCCTGGTGCCGGCGGCTGAGCGCCTCAGCCCCAGCCACCCCCTGGCGGCCACCATCCTGCTGCGGGCGATGGTGGTGTTTGCCCTGGCCACGGGCCGCTCCAAGCGCTACCGCCACGCTGCCGCCCACCTGCAGAGCTGTGAGCGGCTGGCGGCCGACATCGACGATTGGCAGGGCTTGGAGAGCCACTCCAGTTTTGTTGGCCAGCTGCGGGAAACCCATGGCCGCAGCTGGAGCTTCTGGCAGCTGGTGGAGCGCTGAGTCAGCCCCTGCGGCCCCTGGCCCCTGCCGGCAGGCGCACCTGGGTGGCCAGCCCCAGGCGGCGCATCAGGCGGATGTGCTGCCAGGTGAGGTCGATCTGGCGCCCGAAGCCGTGACGCGCCGAATGGGGGAAGGCGTGGTGGTTGTTGTGCCAGCCCTCGCCGAAGGTGAGCGCTGCCACCCAGGGGTTGTTCTTGGAGTGGTCGCCGCTGTCATGGACGGCGGTGCCCCACCAGTGGGTGGCCGAGTTGACCAGCCAGGTGCAGTGGTACACGACCACCAGGCGCAGGGGGATGCCCCACAGCACCAGGGCCCAGCCGCCGGCGCCGGTGACGGTGCCGATCCAGAACAGCAGCGCCGCCAGGGGCAGCTGCAGGGCCAGGAAGTTGTTGTTCAGCCAGTGGTAATAGGGGTCCTTGGCCAGGTCGCCAGTCAGCCGGGGCACGGCGGCCATCGCCGGAATCTCTTCAAACATCCAGCCCATGTGGCTCCACCAGAAGCCCTTGAGGCTGGTGTGGTGGTCCACCTCGGTGTCCGAGAACTTGTGGTGGTGCCGGTGCAGCCCCACCCAGTCGATCGGACCGTGCTGGCAGCTCAGGGCGCCGCAGGTGGCAAAGAAGCGCTCCAGCCAGCGGGGCACCCTGAAGGCGCGGTGGCTCAGTAGCCGGTGGTAACCGATGGTGACCCCCAGGCAGGCGGTCACCCAGTACAGAACCAGGAAGCTGGCCACGGCGGGCACGCTCCAGAACTGGGGCAGCAGGGCGACCACAGCCAGCACATGGATCGAGGCCATGAACACGATCGTGCCCAGGCGCTTGCCCTGGGGGATCTCGGCCTGGGGTTCGCCGCGGCGGGGACGGTGCAGGGCTGCAGCCCGCAGGGCACCGGCGCTGCCGGTGTTGATGAAGGCTGGCCTGCGGGTGCTGCGGGCCGAAGGGCCGGCTGCGGGGCGGGCGAGGGATGTGGCGGTCATGAAGGACCGACTCCGGATTGATCACTTAAAATGGTAGCAATACGAATCCGTATCAGGCAAACGGCCCATGGGGTATCGCGAGGATCTGGCGGCGGGGCGGGTGGCGTTTGCCCATCTGATTCGCGTCTGGCACGAGCGCAACGGCTGGAGCCACCGGGTGCTGCCGGCCCTGGCCGAGACCCTCGACCTGGGCCGGGTGCACAACAGTCAGTTGTCGATGCTGCGCAACGGCAAGCTCGCCTCGCCTGGGCCCGAGGTGTTTCTGGCCCTGGGGCGCATCAATCA
>CAZJIF010000069.1:0-9629 GCA_964546045.1 uncultured Klebsiella sp.
GGTGCTGGCGATGGACCTGCACTCCAATCAGATCCAGGGGTACTTCGACATCCCCTGCGATCACATCTACGGCTCGCCGGTGCTGGTGGACTATCTGTGCACCCGAGATCTCGGTGAGGTCGTTGTCGTCTCCCCTGATGTCGGTGGCGTGGCCCGTGCCCGCAGTTTTGCCAAGCAGATGCACGATGCTCCTCTGGCGATCATCGACAAGCGCCGCAGCGGTCACAACGTCGCCGAAAGTCTGACGGTGATCGGCGATGTGGCGGGCAAGACGGCGGTGCTGATCGACGACATGATCGACACCGGCGGCACCATCTGTGCCGGCGCCCGTCTGCTGCGCGAGCGCGGCGCCAAGCGCGTGCTCGCCTGCGCCACCCATGCGGTGTTCTCGCCGCCGGCGATCGAGCGCCTGTCGACGCCGGGGCTGTTTGAGGAGGTGATCGTCACCAACAGCATTCCGCTGGCTGACGATCGTCGCTTCCCCCAGTTGCAGGTGTTGTCGGTGGCCAACATGCTCGGCGAGGCGATCTGGCGCATCCATGACGAGAGCTCGGTGAGTTCGATGTTCCGTTGAGCGTGCTTGCCCGCTCACTGGCCGCCTGGTTGCTGCTGGCTGGCCTGTCACCCCTGGGCCTGGGCTGGCTCGAGCCTCGGGCGCGCGCCCAGGCCCTGGCCCCACCCCCACCCGTGCCGGCAGCGCCCGCACTGGCCACCCCGCGGCCTGCCAAGGCCGTGTCGCGTCGGATCGGTGTCTGGCTGACCAACAGCCCCAGTCCCCTGTACTACGACGCCGGGCGGATCGAGCAGGCTGTTGCCGAGTTGGCTGCGGCCGGCTTCAACACCCTCTACCCCAATGTCTGGAGCCGGGGCACCACCTTTCATCGCTCCGCCTACGCGCCAATGGAGCCTGCCTTGGCCCAGTCCAATCCAGGACTGGACCCGATCTGCCGGATGGCGGATGCCGCCCACAGGCGGGGCCTGCAGGTGATCCCGTGGTTTGAGTACGGGTTGATGGAACCCGCCGATGCCCAGGTGGTGCGCGACAACCCTGAGTGGGTGCTGCAGCAGCGTGATGGCAGCACCACGATGGTGTTGCATGGCAAGCCGATGGCCTGGCTGAACCCTGCCCACCCCGGGGTGCGGCAGCGGTTCATCGGCCTCGTGCGCGAGATCGTGGGGCGTTGCGGTCTCGATGGCATTCAGCTGGATGATCATTTCGCCTGGCCGGTCCAATTCGGCTATGACCCCTACACGCGTGAGCTGTACCGCAGTCAGACCGGGCGGGAGCCCCCGGATGACGTCGCCGATCGGGCGTGGATGCGCTGGCGCCGTCAGCAGCTCACTGCCCTGTTGCGCGAGCTGCGCCGCGCCCTGCCCCGTCCCACCGTGATCAGCCTGTCACCGGGTCCGTTTCGCTCGGCCTACAACCTGTGGCTGCAGGACTGGGAGCTGTGGGCCCTCGGTGAGCTGATCGATGATCTGGTGATCCAGAACTACGCCTATTCGTTGGCAGGTTTTGCCAAGGACCTCAACCAGCCGGCCCTGGTCAAGGCGCAGGGCTGGGGTCTACCGGTCGAGATCGGCATCCTGGCGGGCTTCGGCGGTCGCACCCCCGCCATCGACGTGCTGAGTGAGAAGGTGCGGCTCAGCCTCGCCCGCGGCCACGGCGTGATCTATTTCTACTGGGAAGGCCTGTGGGGACTGCACGCCGGGCCCGAGGGGCGGGTGGCGCGGCAGGCGGCTTTTGGCCGGCTGCACCGTTAATCAGCGCGGCACTGCTCCACCACCTCGCGGGTGTTGGTCGACAGGGGAGAGGCGGCCAGCTGCTCCAGGGCAGCCCGCATCTGGGCCGAGCGATCGGGTCCATAACTGCGCCAACGGCTCAACACCTTGGCCAACCTGGAGGCGGTGATCGGGTTGCGCTGATCCAGCGCCGCGATCTGTGCGGCCATGAACCGATAGCCGCTGCCATCGGGGGCATGGAACACCGGTGCATTGCCTGCCAGGCCGCCCAGCACCGCCCGCACCGAATTGGGCGCATTGGGGTCGTAACGCGGATGGTGCAGCAGCTGGGCTACCCGGGCCAGACCATCGCCAAACGGTGCTGCAGCCTGCAGTCCAAACCAGGAATCGAGGATCACCGGTTTGTGCTGCCAGCGGTCGTAGAACGCCGCCATGGCCTGCTCGCGGGCAGGCAGATCGTGGGGATGGAGGGCCGCCAGCCCCAGCCGTGCCAGGGTCATTGACGGTCCGTCAACGGCGGCGCGCGCCTGGGCGATCAGCGCTGTGTCTCCGGCGGCGATCCGCCAGCTCCAGATCAGGCCGGTCAGACGGCGATCACCCTGACCCTGGGGCCAGGCCTCCAGCCACTGGCTACGGCAGTCCTCAAGGTGTTGCAGCAGGGGCTCGGCCAGGGATTCACCCAGGCGGCTGCGCAGGGCCTGACCAGCGGCAAACAGGGCCGGAGGATCGGGGGGCACGCCCAGGTCACTGGCGGCATCCTCGAGTTCGCCGGCGCCCGGCAGGGCGAGCAGGGCGGCACGGCTCGCCTGGGACAGGGACGGATCGGCCAGGATCCGGCCCAGGGCATCGACCAGTTCCTCTTCCAGCTGGTTGTCGGGGTGCCCCTGGCTGCGGGCCAGCAAGGCCCTGCGCAGCAGCAACTGTCCGGCATCCCAGCGGGCCACCGGATCGCTGTCGTGGGCCAGCAGGTGGACCAGTTCGGCCGCCGGGCGCCCCATCTCGAGCTTGACCGGTGCCGAAAACTGGCGCAACAGGGAGAGGGCCGGCGGGTGGTGCTGCCTGGGTAGCCCGCTGACGCGCAGCTCGGTTTCGGGCTGATCGATCACCAGCAGTCGGCTCTGCTGCCCCCAGCTGATGGGCAGGGACTGGATTCCAAGATCGCTGGCACGACCCGATTCGACCTGCAGCGCCAGGGGGTTACCACCCTGGCCCACCAGCCCGATCGCCAGGGGGATCACCAGCGGCTGCTTTTCGCTCTGCCCGGGGGTTGGGGGGGTGTGCTGGCGGATGTGCAGCTCGAGCACGCCCTGCACACCATCCCAGTGGCGCTGGATGTGCAGGACCGGAGTGCCCGCCTGGTGATACCAACGCCTGAACTGGGCAAAGTTGATCGTTGGCCCGCCAGTGGCACCGTGGTCCTGTGCGTGGTCCTGTGCGTAGGCGTCCTGCATCGCCTGAACGAAGTCCTCGCAGGTCGCTGCTGAACCGTCATGACGGCTCACATACAGAGCCATGCCCCGCATGAATGTCTCCTCACCCAGCAGGGTGTGCAGCATGCGGATGAGTTCCGATCCCTTTTCGTAGATTGTCGTTGTGTAGAAATTGTCGATCGCCTGGTAGGCGTCGGGCTGCACCGGGTGCGCTGTTGGGCCCGCATCCTCGCGAAACTGCGTGTTGCGCAGCACAGCGACGTTTTCGATGCGGTTCAGGCTGGCGCCGTGCAGATCGGCGCTGAAGTTCTGATCGCGAAACACCGTCAGTCCTTCCTTGAGCGACAGCTGAAACCAGTCGCGACAGGTGATGCGGTTGCCAGTCCAGTTGTGAAAATACTCGTGTGCGATCACACTCTCAATCCGTTCAAGCTCGCCATCGGTGGCTGTTTCGCTGTCAGCCAGGACCAATTTTGAATTGAAAATGTTGAGACTTTTGTTTTCCATCGCGCCCATGTTGAAATGGCGCACGGCGACGATGTTGTATTCGTCAAGATCGTATTCGAGCCCATAGCGTTGCTCGTCCCAGGTCATCGCCCGTTTCAGCGATGCCATTGCGTGCTCGGTGTAGGGCAGGTCGCCCGGCTCCACGTGGATGCGCAGCTGCACGGTGCGGCCGCTGCCTGTGCAGAACGTCTCGCGGCGTTCTTCGAGACGGCCAGCCACCAAAGCGAACAGATAGGAGGGCTTGGGGAACGGATCGTCCCAGATCGCCATGTGGCGCCCAGCCTCGAGCTCGCCGGTTTCCAGGCAGTTGCCGTTGCAGAGCAGCACCGGACAGTCGGCCCGGTCCGCTTCGATCCGTACCCGGAAGCGGCTCAGCAGATCGGGCCGATCCGGGTGAAAGGTGATGCGGCGAAATCCCTCGGCTTCGCACTGGGTGGTGAACAGACCACCGCTCACATAGAGCCCTTCCAGGGTGGTGTTGCGCTGGGGTTCAATGCGGACGCGGCTGCTGAGCACAAACGGCCCCGGCGGCGGCGCCATGATCCGCAGGCTGGTGTCGCCATGTTCATAGTCCCGGGGGGACAGGGGGACGCCATCGATCGCCAGGTGCTCGAGCTGCAGGTCAACACCGGCAAGCTCGAGCGGGGCCGTTGTGGTGGTTGCCGGATTGGGGGCAAAGGCCAGTGCGGCCTCAACCACGGCGTGATCAGCAAACAGCCGCACCGTCAGATCGGTACGGCTGAGCAGATAGGGCGCCGGGCGGTAATCGGCGAGGCGCACGGTGGGCATCGGTCGCTGGGGCGGGGCTCAGGGCTTGGGGGTGGTGGTCGCTGGGGCGGGTGCGGCCTTGTTGCCGCTGCTCTTGATGGCGTCCTGCACCCTCTTGAGGATCTCGGCCGGCACCTCCTTGGGGCAGATCTCCACCGCACCCAGCACGGCCGAATTGATCGATCCCTTGCGCAGGTCCTCCAGGCTGAGCGGCTTGCTGCCCACCTGCTGGATCACCCCCCCGTGCTGACCCTGAAGCAGCTGGGCGATGGTTTCACCGGCGATGCCGACCGCCTTGTCGAAGTCGACCCCGGCGGCACGGGCAATGCAGACGTTGACCGCAGCGATCCGTGTGTACAGGTTCATCTCGGCTTCGGTCGCCGGAGCTGCCAGGGCGGGTCCGGGAGCCAACAGCAGGGGCAGGGTCAGCAGGGGGGCCACCAGCAGGGGGCTCAAGCGACGCAGCAGGGACAAGAGATGGTGGTTCAGGGTGATCCCATGCTGCTGCATCAGGACGCCAGCGGCACCCCCGCCTCCTCGATCCTGATTTCGTGGTGGGTTTCGGTCAGTTCCAGCACGCCATCGTTCCAGCTGTAGATCGAGCGGGCCCGGTAACGGTCTTGGTCCACCAGGCGGATGTGTTCGAGAATGTCCCAAGACTGGTAATGGGATTCGAACACCAGCTCGTGTTCGTCGACCTGGCGGATCTGACTTTTGGTGGGGCTGCCGCACAGGTAGCCGCGACTGCGGCGCAGCTGGTGGCCGCAGAGATAGGCCTCCATCGTGCCGGTCGGGACATACCGCGGCTTCTTTTCGAAGAAATCGAACTCCTGCTCAGGCCACCAGCTGAAGCGGTAGGCGGCCTCGCCTTCGATCGGTTCGCTGAAGCTCTCGACCCGCAGCATCATGTCGACCCGCAGCACATCGCCGTCGGCAAAGAAATACAGCCGACGCGAACGCCACAGCCCCAGGTTGCGGGAGAACCAGCGGCGCAGGCTGCTGTCGAGCTGAATGCGGCTCACCGGCGGCATGCGCTCGCTCAGGGGATGGGTGGAGGCCATGGATGCCCGCTGCCGCAGCCTGCTGACTCTGTCTAGCCATGGAATGGGGGCCTGGCCACCAAGTTGTGTCACCTCAGGCCCATAACCGCCAGATCTTCATAGGGTGGTGCCGTGACCGGCTCTGCTCCACCTCAGGCGATGCGGGGCGAGGCCCCCGGCTCCGGGCGACAGGAGCTCAAGCTGCTGTTGGTGGCATCCAATCACCATTTGGCCAGCCCTGACCTGCGTCAGTTGGTGGCCTGGCTCAACGCTGAGGACTGCGGCTTTGCTGTGACCCTCGAGATCGCCGATCCCTCCAAGCAGCCCGAATTGCTGGAGTTGCATCGCCTGGTGGCCACCCCCGCGCTGGTCAAGCTTCAGCCGCTGCCGCGCCAGGTGTTTGCGGGCCATGGCATCACCCAGCGCCTGCGCAGCTGGCTGCCTCGTTGGCAACAGATGCAGGTGGTCACCGGCCTCGGCATGACCCTGCGTCCCGCCGAGGTCGATGGCAGCCGCACCCAGCGCGAGCTGCAGCTCGAAGATCAGGTGTTGGTGCTGCGTCAGGAGAACGAGACCCTGATCGAACGCCTGGGGGTGCAGGAGCGCCTGCTGCGCATGGTGGCCCATGAACTGCGCACCCCGTTGACCGCCGCCAAGCTCGCCCTGCAGAGCCACACCCTGGGGCAGATCGATGAACCGCGTTTTCGCGATGTGCTCACCCGCCGTCTCGATGACATCGAGCATCTGTCCAAGGATCTGCTCGAGGTGGGCACCACCCGCTGGGAGGCCCTGTTCAACCCCCAGCGGCTGGCCCTGGGCAAGGTGGCCGCCGAGGCCATTCTTGAGCTGGAAAAGCTGTGGGTCGGTCGCCAGCTGAAGCTGGTCACCGACATCCCCGCGGATCTGCCCGAGGTGTTCGCCGATCAGCGGCGCATGCGCCAGGTGCTGCTGAACCTGCTCGAGAACGCGCTCAAGTACACACCCGAGGGAGGGCAAGTCTCTCTGACCTTGCTGCACCGCACCAGCCAGTGGGTGCAGGTCAGCGTCTGCGACAGCGGCCCGGGCATTCCTGCCAGCGAACAGCAGCGCATCTTTCTGGATCGGGTGCGGTTGCCCCAGACCTCGAACACCACCGCCGGCTTCGGGGTGGGTCTGTCTGTGTGCCGCCGGATCGCTGAGGTGCACGGCGGCCGTATCTGGGTGGTCTCCGAGCCAGGCGAAGGAGCTTGCTTCCATGTGACCGTGCCCGTCTGGCAGGGCCAGAGCGGACCGGCGCTGGCGGGCGAGCGGCGCCTTGACGAAGGGTCCCCCTGAACCGTACGTTCACTGCATCAGCGGGGGCGCAAACAGCCCCCAATGCTGTGGCCTCGCCCCCATCGTCTAGAGGCCTAGGACACCTCCCTTTCACGGAGGCGACAGGGGTTCGAATCCCCTTGGGGGTATTGCAAAACGACCACAACAAATTTGGACCAATGGTTTGGTCTAGATGGTTGAGTTGGTAGTCAGCAAGATGGAATGAAGTTCAGCGGCAGCCGGCGCGGCGCAGGGCTTCCTGTTGCACGGCGCGCAGGTTGGCGGCCAGATCTTCACGCAGGCGCTGCTCGATCAGGCCGATCGGCATGCCAGCACATCCCTGCACCGTCAGCTCGTACAGCAGGGTGCTGCCGCGCTCGTCGTGCCCGATTTGCCAGGCCCCCTCGAAACGACGGAAGTCACCCTTGACCATCACGAAACTGAGACGTTGCTGGTCCAGCAGCTCCGTCAGTTCGAGCTGGACACGGGCCTTGAAGCGCAGGCCCATGAAGGTTTGACACCCCTCCTGTTCGAGTCCCACGACATTGGCGCGCCGCCAGAGCAGGCGTGAGCTCTGCAGATTGGGAATGAACTGGCTCAGGTTGGCGTAGTCGGTGAGTACCGCCCACAACCAGGCGGGATCAAGTCCCATCCGCAGTTGCACGGCCAGGCGGCGGGTGCCCTGGGGCAGACGCTCCATCTCTTGCTGGATCGTGTCCAGTGCACAGCTGCCGATGTCGTGGGGGGGCGGGGCCACCGCAGCCAGGACCGGAGATTCGAGCAGCTGCACCAGGGACGACGGAGCTGGGGACGCGATCAGGCACCGGCAATGGTGCTCTGGGCCACAAACTTAGCGGCAGTTGCCGGTCCTGCGTGAACGGCACTGCCACAGACGTTCTCTATGATCAGCCCGCTTTTTGCGGAAGGTCAGCATGCGCGTCTCCACTGCTCGCAGCGTCGAGAGCGACGGCCGCATGTTTCGCGTGACGGTCACAGGCTTCGGAGTGGGTCTGCAGCGTCGCGGCCAGCGCACCCTGTTGGTGCCTTTCGGGCGGCTCCAGGCCCTGATGCAGACCATCGCTCTCCAGGGTGGTCGCATCACGGCCATGACCCCTGCCGACGGCCAGGCCGAGCCGTCGCCTGCTCCTGCCCAGCCCGAAACGGCCAACGTTGCCCCCTCGACCAAAGCTGCTGTGACTTCTTCCCACGCCTCCGTACCTGTCAATCTCTACAAGCCGAAGGATCCCTTCATCGGCACGGTGACCGAGAACTACAGCCTGCTGGCCGAGGGAGCCATCGGTCGGGTGAATCACATCACCTTTGACCTGAGCGGCGGTAATCCCCAACTGCACTATGTCGAGGGCCAGAGCATCGGCATCATTCCCGATGGCGAAGACGCCAACGGCAAGCCCCACAAACTGCGCCTGTATTCGATCGCCAGCACCCGCCACGGCGACAACCTGGCCGGCAACACCGTTTCCCTCTGCGTCCGTCAGCTGCAGTACGAGAAGGACGGCGAGACCATCAACGGCGTCTGCTCCACCTTCCTGTGTGACATCGCGTCAGGCGCCAAGGTCAAGATCACCGGCCCCGTCGGCAAGGAGATGCTCCTGCCCGACGACGAGGAGGCCAATGTGATCATGTTGGCCACCGGCACCGGCATCGCGCCGATGCGCACCTACCTGCGCCGGATGTTTGAACCGGCTGAACGGGAGAAGAACGGCTGGACCTTCAAGGGCAAGGCCTGGCTGTTCATGGGTGCTCCCACCACCGCCAACCTGCTCTACGACGCCGACTTCGAGCACTACCAGAGCCAGTTCCCCGAGAACTTCCGCTACACCAAAGCCATCAGCCGGGAGCAGCAGAACGCCAAGGGCGGCCGCATGTACATCCAGGACCGCGTCAGCGAAAACGCTGATGAGATCTTCTCCTGGATTGAGAACCCCAAGACCCATGTCTATATGTGTGGTCTGCGGGGCATGGAGCCGGGCATTGACGAGGCAATGACCGCCGCCGCCGCTGCCAAGGGTCTGGATTGGTCGCAGCTGCGTCCCCAGCTCAAGAAGGCCGAGCGCTGGCACGTCGAGACCTATTGAGCCCCGTCTCGAGGTCTCTGAACCCACACACAGGTTCGTCACAATTCGGGCAACAGCTGGGTTAAGTCCCCTGGCGCCGTTAAACCAGGGGCACACGGCAAGGCAGCGATGAGCGACGTGCTCACCAACCCTCTGCGGGTGGGTCTACGGCAGGAACGGGTGATCAGCCCGCAATGCCTGGTGATCTTTGGGGCCAGCGGCGATCTCACCCATCGCAAGCTGGTCCCAGCCCTGTTCGAGTTGTTCAGGCAGCGGCGTCTGCCCAGTGAATTTGCCGTCCTGGGCTGCGCCAGGCGGCCCTGGAGCGACGAGGAGTTCAGGCAGCGCATGGCTGATGCCATGGCAGCCGACATCGCTGAGCACCGCAGCGCCTGGGAGCAGTTTTCCGCCTGCCTGTACTACGAGCCGGTCGATCTGCAGGATCCACCGACTGTGGTGCGGCTGGGGGAGCGCCTTGATCTGATCGATCGCCAGCGGGCCACCCGCGGCAACCGGACCTTTTACCTGTCGGTGTCGCCGGCGTTTTACGGCAGCGGTTGCCGTGCCCTGGCAGCAGCCGGCCTGCTGAGCGATCCGGCCCGCAGCCGGGTGGTGATCGAGAAGCCCTTCGGCACCGATTACGCCAGTGCTCAGGCGTTGAACAAGGTGGTTCAGGCCTGCGCCCAGGAAAACCAGATCTTTCGCATCGACCACTACCTGGGCAAGGAGACGGTCCAGAACATCCTGGTGCTGCGGTTCGCCAACACGATCTT
>CAZJIF010000070.1:0-9609 GCA_964546045.1 uncultured Klebsiella sp.
AACGACCCCGACGGGTTCAACAACGCCGTTCAGCCCAACCAGGACGCGCTGCAGGCCCGCGTGGTCGAGGCCCAGCAGCGCTTGCCCCAGGTGCAGATCGATGATGATCTGCGCATCCGCATCAGCGCCATCTGCGGTGAGCTGGATGTGGATGGCCTGCGCGGTGACATCGTCACCAACCGCGCCGCCCGGGCCCTGGCTGCCTTCGAGGGTCGCACCGAGGTCACCGAGGACGATGTCGCCCGGGTGGCAGCCTGCTGCCTTCGCCACCGTCTGCGCAAGGACCCACTCGAGCAGATCGACTCGGGAGACCGTGTCGTCAAGGTGTTCTGCAAGGTGTTCGAGCGCCCCGAGGGCGGCGATCGCGGCGCCTTTGAGCTGGCGCTGGCTGCCTAGCTGGGCGGCCGGTGCGGATCCTCGGCATCGATCCTGGACTGGCCCGCGTCGGGTATGGGGTGATCGAGGTGGCCGGCAGCCGTCAGCAGCTGCTCGACTGCGGCATCATCCGCACCGATCCCGGCCGCAGTGAGGGTGATCGCATGGTTGAGATCGCCCGCGATCTGCGCCAGTTGCTGCGCATCTGGCGGCCCCAGCTGGCGGCGGTGGAGAAATTCTTCTTCTACCGCTCGAGCACCACGATCTCGGTGGTGCAGGCCCGCGGGGTCGTGATGATGACCCTGGCCCGCTTCGCGGTGCCGGTGGTGGAGTTTCCGCCGATGCAGATCAAGCTGGCCCTGGCCGGCTCGGGCCATGCCCGCAAGGACGAGGTGCTCGAGGCGGTGATGCGCGAGCTGGATCTCACCGATCCGCCCCGCCCTGACGATGCAGCCGATGCCCTGGCGGTGGCGCTGACAGGCTGGTTTCAACGGTGAACAAACGGCAGTTGCGCGCCCGTTTCAGGGCCCTGCGCCGGCAGCACGCCCCGGCTTTGCAGCAGCGCCTCGATCGGCTTGGCGCCGCCGATCTGGAGGCCCTGCTGGCGCACCGCTCCCCAGAGCCGCAGGCCGGTGGGCATCTGGGCCTTTGCTGGCCCCTGGCCGATGAGCCTGATCTGCGCCCCTGGTTGCAGCATCTCAGTCGCCCACTGGCGTTGCCGGCCGTGGCCGGCGGCCGGTTGCTGTATCGCGCCTGGCGGCCAGGGCAGCCCCTGCAGCCTGATGACTGCGGCATCCCGGCGCCTGCGGGGCCGCCTTTGGAGGCGCAACAGCTGGACCTGCTGCTGGTGCCGGCCCTGGCCATCGATCAGCGTGGGGCGCGGCTCGGCTATGGCGGCGGTTGGTATGACCGCCTACGGGCTGAGCCGGCCTGGCGTGGGGTGCCGGCCCTGGTGGTACTGCCGGCGGCCTGCGTCTGCGAGCGATTGCCGGCCGATCCATGGGATGTGCTGTTTGACGGCTGGCTCGACGAGCGTGGCTGTCATTGGATCGGCGCCGATCCGATTTGACAAACCGTTCACAGCCCTCGCAGGGCGGCCGAAGCTTTGGCAGGATCGAAAGAGGTTCAGTCCGTTGTCCGTGCCCGAGCGCCCTGCCGTGATCCCTGCAGCAACCCCCCAGCAGGCACCCTCGGCTGCCGAGCGGGTTCTGGCCTCTGAGCTTGAGGGCCGCGGCCAGAGCCATGGCGCCCTTTCGATGATGGTGACGTCCATGGTCCACATGGTGCAGGCCGGCAAAGCTCCCCATAGCCGCTGGCACGCCTCCTGAACGACCCCAAGACCACCATGCGCCAACCGTTGTCTGCCCTGGGTCCGCTGCTGTTGATGACAGTCGCCCTGGCTGCCGGTCCGGCCCGGGCCCACGCGCTCGAATCCAGTCTCGAGCGTGTGGCCGAGCTCAATCGCACCTATGCGCTTTCCAGTCAGTTCAGTACGGGCACTCCAGCCGCTGATGCTGTCGTGACCCTGGTGGCTCCAGCCGGCCAGACCGTGGCGGTGGGCCGTACGGATGCCGGCGGTCAGCTGCGCTTCCAGCTGCCAGAGGAGGTCGACGGGTCCTGGGAGGTGCGGGTGGATCAGGGCCCCGGCCATCGGGACTACCTCGAGCTTCCCGGCGGTGCGGCTGAGCGCCGTTCCACCCTCTCCTCGGTTGGACGGGAACGGTTCAGGCCCCTGACCTCCCTGGCCTGGGGTGGTGCCGCGCTGGTGCTGGTCGGCCTGCTGGTGCGGCGACCCAACCGCGCGCGCCGATGACCAACGCCACCGGCAGTGCTGAGCTGGATGCCATCGTCCAGCGTCTGGAGGGCACGAGCGATCCCAGACGGCGCTACGAATTTGTGTTGTGGCTGGCCAAGGGGTTGGCCCCGTTGCCCGATGCGTTGCGCCAGGAGGCCTTCAAGGTCAAGGGCTGTGTCTCCCAGGTGTACGTGGTGGCCCAGCTCAGCGATGGTCGGCTGCATTGGCAGGGCGATTCGGATGCGGCCATCACCAAGGGCCTGCTGGCGCTGTTGATCAAGGGGCTCGAAGGTCTCACACCCGAGCAGGCGGCCGCCGTCGACCCAGGCTTTATCGCCAAGACGGGCCTGCAGGCCAGCCTGACCCCCTCGCGGGCCAACGGCTTCATCAACATCTTCAGGACGATGCAGGCCCAGGCCCAGGCCCTGGCCGGCGAGCAGCCGGGCGATTTCTAGGATCGGCCCCATGTCCGCCCCCAGTTCATGACCATCGGCATCGGCTTGCTCGGCCTCGGCACGGTGGGCGCGGGGGTGGCCCAGATCCTGGCCAACCCCCAGGGGCGCCATCCGTTGGTGGCCGAACTGGCCTTGCGCCGGGTGGCGGTGCGAGACCTGCAGCGCCAGCGTCCGATCGACCTCGATCCGTCCCTGCTGAGCACCGATCCGGAGGCGGTGGTTGACGATCCGGCTGTGGACATCGTGGTCGAGGTGATGGGCGGCCTCGAGCCGGCCCGCTCGCTGATCCTGCGGGCAATCGCCGCTGGTAAACCGGTCGTGACGGCCAACAAGGCTGTGATCGCCCGTTACGGCGAAGAAATCGCCGCCGCCGCGGCCCAGCGTGGCGTCTACGTGCTGATTGAGGCGGCCGTTGGTGGCGGCATCCCGATCATCGAACCGCTCAAGCAGTCCCTCGGGGGCAACCGGATCCAAAGGGTGAGCGGCATCATCAACGGCACCACCAACTACATCCTCAGTCGGATGGCCGACGAGGGAGCGGCCTATGGGGAGGTTCTGGCCGATGCCCAGCGCCTCGGTTACGCCGAGGCCGACCCCGCCGCCGATGTGCAGGGCGGTGATGCCGCCGACAAGATCGCGATCCTGGCAGCCCTGGCCTACGGCGGTGTGGTGCCGCGGGAGGCCATTCCGACCCGTGGCATCGACCAGCTCGATGCCCGCGATGTGGCCTATGCCGAGCAGCTGGGCTACGGGGTCAAGCTGCTGGCGGTGGCCGAGCAGGTCGGCTTGGCCGCCGATGGCGCCGCCGAGCTGGATGTCAGTGTCAACCCCACGCTGGTGCCCCGCGATCACCCCCTGGCCGGGGTGCATGGGGTCAACAACGCGATTCTGATCGAGGCTGATCCGGTCGGTCGGGTCATGTTTTATGGCCCGGGTGCCGGCGCGGGACCTACCGCCTCGGCGGTGGTGGCCGACATTCTCAACATCGCCGGCATCCGCCAGGTGAGCGGTGTGGCCGCTCCCGGCCAGCCTGCACCGCTCGACCCCCTGCTGGCCGCCGGCAGTTGGCGCCCCTGCCGGTTGGTGGATTCTGCCCAGACCCACCATCGCAACTATGTGCGTCTGCGCACCAGCGACCAGGCGGGCGTGATCGGGCGCATCGGCACCTGCTTTGGCGAGGCGGGCGTGTCGCTGCAGTCGATTGTCCAGTTCCAGACCCCCGCCGGCGCCGAGGGGGGGCAGGCCGAGATCGTCGTGATCACGCACCAGGTCAGCGAAGCCGCCTTTCGAGCGGCAATGGCCACGATCGAGGCGCTGCCCGTCGTCGACCACGTCGCCGCCTGCCTGCGCACCCTTTGAGCGTGCGGCAGCCGGCTGCACGATGTCAGAGGTCAGTCTTGGCACTGGCTTGGGCCGCGGCTGCCCTGCTGCTGGTCCCGTTCACGGTGGCCTGCCAGCAGCGCCGCGATCCCGCCCGCCTGATCATCGCCAGCCGCAACCGCATCGACACGGTCGATCCGGCTGGTGCTTACACCTTTGGCGCGATGCAACTGCTGAGCGCCATTGGCGATCCGCTGTATGCAATCGGCACCGACGGCCGCATCGAACCGCGTCTGGCCACCAGCCTGCCGCGCATCAGCGCCGATGGCCTGCGGGTCGTCGTGCCCCTGCGCCGCGGCGTGCGCTTTCACGACGGCACCCCGTTCGATGCGGCGGCCATGGTGTTCACCCTGGAGCGGTTTCTGGCGATCGGCAAGCTCAGCTATCTGATCGGTGATCGGGTGGCAGCGGTGCGGGCCATCGGCAGCCACAGCATCGAGCTGCGGCTCAAGCGGCCCTTTGGTGCCGTGAGCCAGCTGCTCAGCGCCATCAATCTGACGCCGCTCTCACCGACGGCCTATCGCCAGCATGCCCGGCGCCAGCTGAGCGATCGCTTCGTCGGCACGGGGCCGTATCGGCTCAGCTTCTTCACGCCGCAGCAGCAGCGCCTCGAGCCGTTTGCGGGGTATTGGGGCCGTCCACCCGCCAACAGGGGCCTGGATCTGGTGGCGCTCGCCAATTCGACAGCCCTGTTTGGCGCCCTGCAGAGCGGCGAGGTCGATGGGCTGCTGTCCACCAGCCTGGAGCTCGACCACCAGGCCGCGCTGCAGCAGCAGGCCCGCCGCGGCCGCCTGCGCCAGGCCACCGGTCCAGCCCTTGAGATCGGGTATCTGACCCTGCTCACCGACCAGCCGCCCCTCAACGATGTGCGGCTGCGCCGGGCCCTGGCCCTGAGCCTGGATCGCCGCCGTCTGGTGGAGCGGGTCAGCCAGGGGCTGAATCTGCCTCTGCGCGGCCTGGTGCCGCCGGTGCTGCCTGCCGGCACGCCCGAGCCCTGGCCGGCCTACAACCCCCACCAGGCCCGTCGCCTGTACCGCCAGGCTGGGTACTGCGCCGGTCGACGGTTGCCCCTGGAGCTCACCTTCCGTTCCAACATTCCCAGTGACCGCCTGTTTGCCCTCACCTGGCAAGCCCTGCTGCAGCGGGACCTGGGTGATTGCGTGACCCTCCACGTGCAGGGGATGGAATCGACCACGGCGTATCGGCAGCTGGGTGATGGGGCGTTTCAGTTGATCGTGCTCGACTGGATGGGCGATTTTCCTGATGCCGACAACTACCTGATCCCTGTGCTGGGATGCGAGAAGGCCAGCGGCGAACGCTGCCTGCAGGGAGCCAGTGCCGCCAGTGGCAGCTTCTGGACCCAGCCAGGCCTGGAGGCGGAGCTCAGGCGCAGTGCCAGCCTCAGCGGCGCCCCCCGCCTGGCGTTGCTGCGCCGCATTCAGCGGCAGACCGCCGCCGCCAGCCCGTATCTGCCGTTGTGGCTGGTGCAGCCGCGCATCTGGGTGCGTCCCGATCTGGATCAGCCCCGTTTTGATGGCTCGGGCCGGGTGCTGTTGCAGCAGCTGCGGCGCCGATGAGCCGCTCCAACCGGCTGCTGCGGTACGTGGGTGCCAGGTTGGCCCTGGCGCCGGTGATGTTGTGGTTGCTGGCCAGCCTGGTGTTCCTGTTGTTGCGCCTGGCGCCGGGGGATCCGATTGATGCGCTGCTGGGCACCCGTGCCCCGGAGGCGGCCCGGGCGGCCTTGCGGGCCCAACTGGGCCTCGATCAACCGTTGCTGCACCAGTACGGCCGCTTCCTGCTCGGGTTGCTGCAGGGGGATCTGGGCACCTCGCTGACCAACCAGCAGCCGGTCCGTGCCGTGATCGGGCAGACCTTGCCGGCCAGCCTCGAGCTTGGGGTGGTGGCCCTGCTGCTGGCGGCGCTGATCGGCCTGGCGGTGGGCTTCAGCGGCATCGCCCGCGCCGAAAGTCGCCTGGATCTGGCGGCCCGGCTCTATGGCATCGGTACCTATGCCCTGCCGTCGTTCTGGCTGGCGATGATGGCCCAGCTGGTGTTTGCGGTCTGGCTGGGATGGTTGCCGGTGGGAGGGCGCTTTCCTCCCACCTTGCTGCCGCCATCCGGCACCGGCTTCTACCTGCTCGACAGCCTGCGTGACGGCCTGCTGCAAGGGCAGTGGCAGAACCTGCTCGGCAGCCTGCGCCATCTGCTGCTGCCGGCGGGAACCCTGGCGGTGCTGCTCAGTGGCATCTTTGCCAATGCGCTGCGCCTCAACCTGCGCCGTGCCATGGACTCTGACTACGTCGAAGCCGCCCGCAGCCGCGGTCTCAGCGAACGGCGCCTGATCCTGCGGCATGCCCTGCCCAATGCGCTGTTGCCGGTGCTGACGATCACCGGCATCACCGTGGCGTCGTTGATCGGCGGTGCCCTGCTGATCGAGGTCACCTTTTCGTGGCCAGGGGTGGCGGCGCGTCTGCAGGAGGCGATCGCCCAGCGGGACTACCCGCTGGTGCAGGGCATCGTGGTCGTGGTGGCGGCGCTGGTGGTGACGGTCACGGTGACGGTCGATGTGCTGCTGGCCTGGCTGGATCCACGGTTGGAGTTCTGATGCGACCACTCCAGCGCCGGCTCAGGCGGCCGTCCAGCACGTGGGCGCGCACGCCATCCAGCTCCCTGATCTGGGGCGAGAGCAGGAGTGGTTGCTCCAAGCTCTGCAGAAATTCAGCCGTCAGTTGCAGCAACAGGGCCTGCACCTTGCGGGGATCCACGCCGACCAGGTCGTCGCCCAGCTGAAACAGGGCCTGTTCGCCGGACCCCACACGCACCGGCGAAAAGTGACTGCCGCCTTCGACCACCACCAGCCGGCTGCGACCCTGGCGTTGGTGTCCGAACACCGCCAACTGCTCGCTGAGCGGCGGGGTGATCAGATCGAGGCTGCCCCCGACCAGCATCACCGGCTGCCTGAGCCCCTGCAGCCCCTGCGGCCACAGCAGGCTGCCGAAGCCGTTGTAGGCCACCACCGCGGCGATCGGGGCAGCGGCTGCAGTCGGTTGCTCCAGCCTGGGCAACTGGCATTGCAGCAGCCGCGACAGGTTGGTCAGCGGCAGGCGGCTCAGGGCCTGGCGGCAGCGACGGCCCAGCCCGGGTTCCGGCTGTTGGCCGGCGGCCAGCAGGGCGGTCAGTCCGCCCAGCGAGTGGCCGATCAGCACGGCCGGCGCACCGGCCCTGCTGCCGAGGCCCGCCAAGGCGCCCTGGCGTTGGGCCTGCAGCACCGCCTCGACATCGGCCAGCCGCTCGCCCAGGCTTTCAGCATCCGGTGGTGGCCTGCGCCCCACCAGCGAGGCCTGCAGCGCCGAGGCGTCGCTGCCGGGATGGTCGAGCACCACCACCGGCCAGCCCCAGCGCGACAGGGCGGCCGCCAGCCAGCTGAGCTGGCCGGCACTGCCCCCCAGGCCGGGCATCAGCACCACCCAGGTGCCCTGGGGCCGGCCTGTGGCAGGCCATAGCTCCAGGGGTAGCCCCCCTGGACGGTGGGCAACCGCCAGCTTGAGCGGCACACCCTGGAGGCGTTCTGTCTGCTGGCTCAGCACCAGGGGTGTGGAGCGGCGCAAGGGCAGCCCCAGGCCGGGCAGCTGCTGCAGGGCCTGGCGTTGCAGCAGCAGCTGCTCGCGCCACTGCTGGGCCAGCTCGAGCACGCCGTCCAGCTGCAGGCTGACCCGTTCAGCTGGCAGGGCAAGCAGCAGATCGAGGCTGTTGAATTCGCCACGGCGGCTGAGCAGCTCAGCCACGGTGCGCCGCAGCAGCTCGGCCGAGCGGGCCCGGGCCTCCGGCCCGCGCTCCCCCATGTTGATCAGAGCTGCCAGCTCCTGCAGCAGCTGTTCGCCGGTCCAGCTGGCCAGCAGCTGCTGGCCAAAACTGCGGTCCTGCAGCAACGGCGCCCGCAGCAGCTGCACCAGATCGCGGCGGCTGCGGGCATCGAGCAGGCTGAGCCAGCTGGCCAGTTCCCCCCGGCTCTGGTCAGGCGCCCGGCTCCAGTCCTGGAGCTGCTGGAGGTCGATCGGCAGGGCCAGCCCGTCGAGCTGCAGTTCCAGCACCGTTGCGGCCTGCAGCGGCACAGGCAGCAGCGCCAGCAGCAGACTGACGACAACCCCAGGCAATCGGTGGCGGGAGTTTGAAGCAGGCAAAGGTGTTGGCCGCAACCCAGGTGTCCTGGTGGAGCCAGTTTCCCGCGCCATTGCGCCGTGTGGCCATGGTGCGTCTGGTGGGCTCGATCGGGGCCGGTGGGGTGCTCTACCTGACCCCCCTGGTGTTTCATCGCGCTGATTTCTCGGCCAGTCACGTCACCCTGGGGGTTGCCCTGGCTGCGGTGACCGGCACCCTCGGTCGCTTTGTCAGCGGGGCACTGCTGGATCGGGGCTGCCGTGCCTCGCTGCCGGTGCTGCTGGCGGTGGCGTGCTCGATCGTTGCCGACCTGCAGCTGGGTCTGGCCGACACCGTGATGGCCTACGGACGCGGTCAGCTGCTGCTGGGATTGGCGATGGGGCTGTACTGGCCGGCGATCGAATTGGCGGTGGTCCTGACCGCCGGCAGTGTCGGCTCTCCGCGCGGCTATGCCCTGGCCCGCACAGCCGATGCTGTGGGCATTGCTGCCGGCGCCCTACTGGGCGCCCTGCTGGCGGCCCTGGGCCCGCTGCGGGCGGTCTATGCGGTCGACCTTGGTTGTCTGGCCCTGATGGCCTGGTTGCTGCTGCGGGCACCGTTTCCGGCCGCCGCCCGTCCCTGGACGGCCCAGCCCCAGCATCCACCACCGGCCCTGGGGCCCTGGTTGCGGCCGCTGCTGCCGATCCTGCTGGTGTCGCTGGTGGCCACGGCCGTGCCGGCCCTGATGCAGAGCGCGCTGCCCCTCGATCTGGTGCGGGGCAGCATGCAACGTGCGCCCATGGACGAAGCCCTGGGCGCCCTGCTGGTGGGTTGCCAGCTGGTGCTGTTGGTGCTGATCCAGTGGCCTGTGGGCCGCTGGCTGGCCGATCGACCCGTGCAGATCGGTCTGCGATTGAGCTTGCTTTGCTTCAGCGCCGGTGCCCTGCTGCTTGGCCTCAGCGGCTTCAGCGCCGCGGCCGGGCCAGGGCTGGTGTGGCTCGCCCAACTGCCACTGGCGATTGGCCTGGCGGCCTTTCTACCGACGGCGACCGAAGCTGTGGTGGAGCTCAGTCCGCCAGCCCGGCAGGGACTGGCAATGGCCCTGTTCTCCCAGTGCTTTGCCCTGAGCGCTTTTGTCGCACCCCTCGTCGCCGGACGCTTGCTCGACGGGCAAGGCCATGGCGCCAGCCTCTGGTTCGGGCTGGCGGCGGCAACGGCGCTCAGCCTGGTGTTGGTCCGTTGGATCGCGCGACACCAACACCGGAACCTGCTGGCCATTCTCAGCGGTTCCGCCGCTGGCACCAACGAGGATCACGCCCTGGAGGCCACGACCCCCGAGGTGCTTTATCGCTTCGGTCCCTCGGACGACGGGCGCTGACCCTGCCCTTGCACCCAGGCCTCGTGGGGCAGGGGCTCGGTGCCGTATTCCCAGTCGTCGTAGTCGGGATCGTTGCGGATCTGCTGGTG
>CAZJIF010000071.1:0-9377 GCA_964546045.1 uncultured Klebsiella sp.
CTCGGCAATCAGCTCCTGCAGTTCTCCGCCGCCGACGTTGTAGACCTCGTTGCAGAAGTGGCAGGTCAGTTCAGCTTGGCCGTCCTCGGCCAGGATGGTGCTCAGTTCGTCACGGCCAAGCAGCCTGAGGGCGTTGACGCTGCGCTTGCGGCTGCAGGGGCAGTGGAAGCTGATCTCCTGTTCGGCCGCACCGTCATCGCCGTCGAGGGGCACGGGGTCCAGATCGGGAAAAATGTCGAACAGCAGTTGCTTCAGGTCTCCCTGGCAGGCAGCCAGGCGGGCACTGAAGCCACTGACCTCACGGCAGCGTGCTTCGAGCAGGGCCACCAAGGCCGGTTCGTGGGCGGCTTTGGGCAGCACCTGCACCAGAACCCCGCCGCTGCAGCGCACTCCTGAACTGTCGATCTGCTCTCCGACGAACACACCAGAGGGTGTCTGCTCCGAGTGGAGCAGATAGGAGGCAACGTCATCGCCAATGCCACCGCTGACCAGCTCGACGGTGCTGCTGTACGGCTCTCCCTCGCCCAGGTCGCGCACCACGTGCAGATAGCCCGTTCCCGTGGCCCGTTTGAAGTCAAAGCCGTAGTGGCCGTCGTCGTGGCGTGCCAGATCGAGCTCGAGCTCTGGATTGCCGACATAGCCCCGTACCGTGCCGTTGCGTCCGGCGTCGACCATCAGCCCCTTGAGCAGACCGTCCGAGGCGATCCGCAGGTTGACCCGGCCGTGGGCCACCTTCATCGAGCTGGCCAGCAGCAGCCCCGCGGTCATCGCCCGGCCCAGCAGGGCCGTGGTCAGGTACGACAGGCCATGGCGGCGGCGGGCGTAGCGGCTGGCCACCGTGGTGGTCACCGCCACCAGACGAATGCCGCCACCGGCGGCGGTGGCACGCAGCAGACGGTCGCTCATGCCACCCCCATCACTGGGTTCATCGTACGGAGCGTGCCCTGTTCGAGCTGCCAGCAAGGGCCGGCGATGGCGCCAAACAACTCCGGTTCGTGGCTGACCACGAGCATGGCCCGTTCACGGGACAGTCGGGCCAGAAGCGCGACGATATCGGCGCGAACACTCCAGTCGAGGCCGGCCGTGGGCTCATCGAGCAGCAGCACCTCTGGTTTGCGCAGCAGCTGCACGGCCAGGGCCAAACGGCGTTGTTGGCCTCCGCTGAGCTGTTCGGGTGGTTGTTTGAGCGACAGGTCCTCCAGACCCACCTGACGCAGCACCGCCGCTGCCGCTTCGGCGTCGAGTCGGCGCTGGCCAAGCCTGAGCTCCTGGCCCACGGTCAGACCCAGAAAATGGCGCTCAGGAAACTGAAAGACCAGTCCGCACAGCCAACGCCGCTGCCGCCCGTTGAGGCGCTGACCCTGCCAACGCACCACCCCGTCGCTGGGCTCGGCCAGACCGCTGATCACCTCGAGCAGGGTGGTCTTGCCGCAACCGCTGCGGCCAGCCACCAGCCCCAGCTGACCAGGCGTCAGCTGCAGGTTGATGCCGGCCAGCACCGGCGTGCTGGCCGTGGCGCTCTGGTAGCGGATGCCGTCGAGTTCGAGCATGGTGACCAGCATGCATGCTGGAACGGTTGCGTGGCCGGGTTCATGGAGGTTCAGTACCGCGAGATCGATCCGTTCAATTGCTGGATCTGGTTGCGCACCCCGGATCCCCTCGGCCAGGGGGAGCGGGGCTATCTGGAGACCGCTTTTGACAGCTGGTTCTTTCTGGGGAAACTGGGTGCTTTCAACGCCGAGAACCTGCAGACCCATGAGCAGGAAGGGGTTGATCTGAGCTGGATGGCCTACGACCCCGAGTCGGCTGAGCGGGCCATGCCGGCTCTGATGCACAACATGGGTGCGGTCGAATACCAGGGCTGTTGGGCCCGCTGCTGGGTGGACCTGGGCACCAGCGATGCCTTTGCCCTCGATGTCCTGATCAACACCCTGCACCAGCTCAGCAACGAGGTGGTTGAGATCGAGCAACTGCTGATCGGTGGCCTCAACGAGGACTGGCCGGTCGAGGAGCAGCCCGAGGCGATGTTCGCCGGGCTCGATGCCCTTGACGACGATGAAGACGATGACAACGAGGACGACAACGACGACGAAGACTGAACCGTGGCCCGCGAATTGCGCCGCTTGCTGCTGTCTCGCCAGCGTCTGCTGATCGCTGCGGGCAACGGTGTTGTGCCCTTAGAGACCGCTGAGCGGCATTACCTATGCCGCGTGATGCGCCTGCGACCAGGGGATGGCTTTGCCGTGGTCGATGGAGCGGGCCACCTCTGGCAGGCCACCCTGCAGCAGGCCGGTGCCCAGCTGTTGCAGCCCCTCGATCAACCGTTGCAGCTCCAGCCTGCCCCGTTTCCAGCCCTGCAGCTGGCGGTTGCCCTGCCCCGCCGTGATGCCGAGGTGATGCTGCGCATGGCCACCGAGCTGGGCGTCGATGTGCTGCAGCCGTTGCAGGCCGAGCGCAGCGTGGCCGAGCGCTGGAACCGCGCCAGGATGGAAACGATCGTGGGCGAGGCGCTGGAGCAGTGCGAGCGGCTGTGGCTGCCTGCCCTGCAGGAGCCCTGCAAGTTCGAAACCTTGATCGCTGCCGCCACCGGGGTGCGCCTGATCGCCACCACCCGCGGCGTGCAGTCGCCGCCCCTGGGGGCCCTGCTGCCGCAGACAGCCGATACCAGCCCAGATGCGATCACTCTGGCGATCGGCCCTGAAGGCGGCTGGAGTCCAGCAGAAGAGTCCCTGGCGATCGAAGGGGGCTGGCAACCGATCAGCCTGGGCCCCACCATTTTGCGCACCTCCACTGCTGCGGTGGCAGCGGCGGCGGCGCTGTGCAGCTGGCGGGCAGAGCTCAGCCTTTAGCTGCGAAACATGCCCGACGCCATCGCCTTGAAGCCGGCCAGGTTGGCGCCGGCACGGCGGCGGCGGCTGGGCACGGCGTTGGCCGGGTTGAGCGCTTCGGGGGCAAAGGTGGCGATGCTGACGGGCGGCTTCGCCTCCTGGGCGGCCCGCAGTTCGGCGGCGATCGCTTCGGCGGTGGTCAGGCTTGGCGCCGCACTTGCCGCAGCCTGCTGAGCAGCTGGAGCCCCAGCTGGAGCAGCAGGGGTGGCTGGCACGGTCTTGGCTGCCTTGCTGGCTGCCTTCGGTTGTTCGGCAGCCACGGCCACCTGGGCAGGCTGGGCCCCTTCGCTGCCCAGATCCAGAAAGAAGCTGGCCTTGCGGTTGAACACCATCGGAAGCACCTGGTTGGCGTGATTATCCGCTGGCTGCGGTGCCCTCAGGCGTCGGTCGTTGAGAGGTGCAACACAATGGCGTGGTGGCTGATGCGGCGATGGTGGTCCTGGTGCATTGGCTATGGGCCCTGCTGATCAATGCCGTGTTGATTGCGGCAGCCAGTCGCGCACCCCTGCTGACCCCTGCCGGCTGGGTCCATGCAGCGGCGCTGGGCACCATGCTCTGGGGAACTCTGGGAGCGTCGGGATGGTTGGCGGTGGTCGCCTACCTGGCGCTGGGGTCGCTGGTCACCAGGCTGGGGTTTGCTGACAAGCGGGCCCGGGGCCTGGCCGAGGCCCGTGGCGGTCGCCGCGGCCCCGAGAACGTCTGGGGCTCTGCCGCCACCGGTGCGCTGCTGGCCCTGTTGACCGCTGTGCTGGCTGCGCCCTGGCGCCCCCTGTTGTTGATCGGGTTTGTCGCCAGCTTTGCCGCCAAGCTGGCAGACACCTTCGGCAGCGAAATCGGCAAGCGCTGGGGGCGCAACACGGTGTTGATCACCACGCTGCGGCCAGTTCCGCCGGGCACCGAGGGGGCGATCAGCCTCGAAGGCACCGCCGCCAGCCTGGTCGGCGGCCTGCTGATGGCCTTGATCTGCGCTGGTCTGGGGCTGCTCGAGGCTGCAGGCCCCCCGTTGCCTGTTCTGGTGTTGGTGAGCGCAGTGGCGTTGCTGGCGACCCTGATTGAAAGCGCCATCGGCGCCACCCTGCAGCGCCGCTGGTCCTGGCTGAGCAACGAACTGGTCAATGGCCTGCAGACCGCCATCGCTGCCGTGCTGGCGATGGGCCTGGCCTGGTCGGTTGGCGGCCTGGCCTAGGCGGCCAGCCCTTCGCTCACCAGATCCAGCAGGGTCAGGGTCGCATCATGGCTGGTGCTGCTGGCGATGGGGGCATCGAGGCTGCGCAGGCGCAGGGCCTGCTGCACCGCCCCGGCTTCACGCAGCTGTTCGATGCGACATCCCAGGGCCCTGGCCAGGGCGCCTTCGCCCAATGGCGGCAGACCCCGCCCGTGGCGCTGCTGTTGCAGGGTGCTCACCCGTTGCTGCAGTTCGCGCAGGCGGCGTGGGGTCTTGATCGGTTGGTTGCGGTCGCGCTCTTCGTGCTGCATCGCGCCGCGAATGAAGGGCACGGCCACCGTGCTCAGGCTCAGACCGCGCGACGGTTCAAAGCGCTCGATCGCCTTGATCAGGCCGATGCAGCCCACCGACACCAGATCCTCATAGGCCAGTTGCCCTTTGCCCTGTTGGGCAGCGGCCACCCGGTGCACCAGCCCCAGGTTGGCCACCACCAGCCGGTTGCGCAGCCGCAGCCGTTGCTGGGGATGGCGGCAGCGCTGCAACTGGACAAGCAGTTGCTGGTTGAGCCTGGGGTCGTGGGCCATGGGACAGCGGGGGTTCCGTGTTTTCACGGTCCACCCGCTGTCCCTGTTCTGGCCTCACCCCGGCAGGGGATTGTTGGCTCACCCTCTGGAGTGAGTTGGGTTGTTCAGGGGGTTCAGGTCGGCCCATTGCAGCAGGGCCGGCCAGTCACGCAGCCGGGCAAACACCTGCCGGTGGCCGTCACTGTTGAGGTGCAGACCGTCGCTGCACAACCACTGCTCCCAGCAGGGATCGGCCAGCAACGGCTCGAGCAGCGGCAGAAATGGCACATCGGCCTCGAGGCAGGCCTCCTGCAGCAGGGCGTCGTAGCGCTGCACGGCGTTCAGGCTGTACCAGAGCACCTCGGCATAGGGCATCGCCTCTTCCAGCACCGGCGTCAGGCCGATCACGAACACGGGCGCCAGGCTGCGGGCCAGGGGCAGCAGCTGCTGCAGACCGAACAGAAAGCCGTCGGGATCCAGCTGGGGGCGGCCATCGGGCCGTCCCACCCGAGCTGTGTCATTGAGGCCGATGCCCAGCAAAATGCCCTGCGGCTGTTGCCGGCGCAGTTCGCCGCGGCAACCGACCTCGCCGGGCAGTCGGGCGGCCAGGCGCTCGAGCCCGTCGCCGCGCACCCCCAAGTTGTAGAGCACGGGCCCACCGGGCAACTCCATCCAGTGGCGGCGCAGCCGTTCGCACCAGCCGCCTTCAAGCGGATCCCCCCAGCCGAAGACGCCACTGTCCCCCAGGGCGATCAGTTTCTTGGGGATCTGCACAGGCCTCGCAGCTGCAACCGGCCCAGATTGCCTGGCTTAGGTCTGCAGCAGCCGGCGCCGGGCCCGATCGCTGAACTCTTCACCGATCAGGGTCAGCAGTGCATAGGCCAGGAGCAGCAGGGCAATCTGGGGCCAGGCAAAGGCGGCCAGGCTCTCGCGCAGCTGGCTGCCCAGACCCGTGCTGCCGACCAGACCCACCACCACGGTTTCGCGCAACAGCACATCGCTGCGATAGGCGCCATAGGCCAGGTAGGTCCGAGCCACCTGGTTGAACCGTCCGTACAGCAGGGCCAGCCTGGGGCCGCAGCCACCAACCAGCAGGGCCTGTTCACGGCCCGGGTCAGCACTGCCCAGCGCTTCAAGCAGCAGCCGTCCCAGGATGCCCAGGTTGTGAAAGCCAAGGGCCAGGGCAGCGGGCAACAGGCCAGGTTTGAGCACAAACAGGAGCAGCAGGGCGGTGAGCGGCGGGGGCCACAGCCGTCCCAGGGCCCAGACCAGCTGCAGGGCCCACTGTCCCGGGCGCCACGGTCCGACCAGCAGCAGCAGCAGCGGAGCACTGCCGACCGCCAGGGCGGCGGCCACCAGGGTGAGGGTCAGGGTGCCGCCAATCAGGCCTGGCCAGGGCAAGTCCCATGCTTCCTTCCAGGCCGCCGGGTCAACCGGTGGCAGGGGCTGCCAGTGCAGCAGCTGCAGCGGATCGACATGTTGCTGGCGTGCCAGGACAGCAGCCAGCAACAACAGAGCCAGCAGCACCAGCAACAGCTGACGCGCCTGCCGTCCCACAACCGCCACCGGACGCCGCAGCCCCAGGCGTTGGGGCATGCTCCAGTGCCGCCTCAGCAGGGCCACCAGGGTCTCGAGAGCCAGCATCACGAGCAGCAGCATCCACAAGCCGCTCCACAGCTCCTTGAACTGCAGTGACTGCAGGCTCAGCAGCAGGTCATTGCCGAGGCCCCCCAGGCCAAACACCCCCAGCAGGGTGGCGCTGCGCAGGGCGCATTCGAGCCGGTAGCCGCTGTAGCTGAGCAGGCCAGGCAGCAGCGGTGGTCCCAGGGCGGTCAGCAGAGCCAGTCCGGGCGGGGCACCGCCAGCCAGCAGCCCCTCCAGATTGCGCTGCGGCAGCGCATCCAGCAGGTCGCGCACCACCCGTGCCACCAGGGCGCCATAGGGAATGGCGATCGCGGCGACCGCCACAACCGGCTCCAGGCCGATCAGTTGCAGCAGGATCAGGCCCCAGATCAGTTCGTGAATGGCCCGCGGCAGCGCCAGCAGGCGGGCCAGCAGGTCGGCCGGCCAGGTGCAGCCAAGCCAGCTTTGCCACACCACCCGTGCACTGGCGATCCCCAACCCCAGGCCCAGCACCACACTGGCCGCCCAGCCCACCAGGGCCATGGCGCAGGTGATCCCCAGCCCCTGCAGCTGGGCGCCCAGCACCACGGGGTCGCGGGAGGGCTGCAGGGCCGCGCTCACAAACGTGCCGATCAGATCCCAGCCCCCGCCATGGACGGTCTGGGGCAGCAGCACCAGCACCGGCAGCAGCACCAGGGCCGGCAGCAGCAACAGCAGCGATGGCGCCGGTTTCAAGATGGCTGGGCCAGGGGCTCGCAGCCGGCATAGAGCGCCTCTAAGGCGCTCTGCTCCAGGGCGCCCACCGGCAGGTCGAACTGCAGGCATCCATCGCGCAGGCCGATGACCCGGTCAAACCCGGCCAGCAGGTCGGGTCGGTGCAGGCTCAGCAGCAGGGCCCGGGGGGCGGCGCCTTCGCGCAGCAACAGCGCCAGCAGGTCTGCCGCGAGCCGTGGATCCAGGCTGGCCAGGGGTTCATCGGCCAGCAGCAGATCAGGCTCCTGGCGTAGCAGCCTGCCCAGGGCCACCCGCTGCCGCTGCCCCCCCGACAGGCCTGCCACAGGAACGCTCAGCAGGGTCGGATCGAGGTCGAGGCGTTGCAGCACCGCCGCACAGGCAGCGGTTTCGCGCGGCAGCACCAGGTTGAGCAGGGCCTGGGGCCAGCCCCAGCTGGCCAGTCGACCGGCGTTGAGGTTCTGCTGCACGCTCAGCTCTTCGATCAGCCGCAGGTCCTGCCAGAGGGTGCCGATGCGGCGCTGTTGGCGCCGCCGGGCCCGTGGGCTGCGGGCCTGGGGTTCCCCTTGCCACAGCACCGTGCCCTGCGGCACGGGCAGCAACCCGTTGGCCACCGCCAACAGGGTGCTCTTGCCCGCGCCGCTGGGACCCAGCAGCGCCACCCGCTCGCCGGGGGCGACCGCCAGGCTGACCTGATCGAGACGGGGACGGTCCCGCCCGATCACCGACACCTGGCGCAGCTCCAGCAGGGGTGGTGCGCCGGCGGATGCAGCTGCAGAGCCCGCCACTCAGCGGATCTTGCCGATCTGGCGTCCCACCCGTTCGATCGGGGCGTAATCGGCCGCCTTGGCGCCGGTGAACTGCTGGGCGCCGAACAGCTGCAGGATCGCCTTCTGTTCAGGGTTGCTGGGCCGCCAGCTGAGGATTGCGCCGCGGAGCTTGCCGGTAAAGCCCTTGCCGAAGCGCGCATCCAGGTTGGGTTGGCCGATCCAGTGGTAGTCGGGGTAGCCCGGGGTGCGCCAGATGGCGATCACCTTGCTGCGGTTGGCCTTGCCGCTGCGCAGGTTGGCCTTCCAGACCTGCTCGTTGACGGCACCGGCCTGATAGGCGCCGCTCTGCACCAGGGCGATGGTGGCGTCATGGCTGCCGCTGAACCCCGGGGCTCCGCCGGCAAAGTCGCTGAGCTTGACGCCTGCTTGCTGCAGATAGAACTGGGGCATCAAGCGGCCCGAGGTCGAACTTTCGGAACCGAAGGTGAAGCGTTTGCCCTTGAGTTCGCTTAGGCCTTTGATGCTGTTGAAGGGTTGCAGGCCGCTGGCCTTGTTGGCGATGAACACGCTGTGAAAGGCCGCATCGATGTCGCGCTGGGCGATCACCTGGGCCCCGGGTTTCTGCAGGCGGGCCTGCACGCCGGTCAGCCCGCCGAACCAGACCAGGTCCAGGTTGCCGGTTCGGAAGGCGCTGACCGCGGCCGCATAGTCGATCACCGGCACGTACTGGACCGGCACCCCCAGCTGTTTGCTCAGCTGCTGGGCCACCTGGCCGTAGAGCCTGTTGAGCTTTTCGGGGTTCTGGTCGGGAATGGCGCTGATCCGCAGCACCGGGCTGCTCGCCTGGGCGGCGGCGGGGCGCAGGCTTGGGGCCAGGACCGCCGGTGCCAGGGCCAGGCAGAGGCCCAGGGCAACGGCGGTCCAACGTTCTCGGGTCGGCATCAATGAAAAAGGGGTAGAGGAGCGAGCGGGGGCCGGCTGGCTTCAGAGCTTCTGCAGGAAGCGCGCCAGCCGTTCCAGCCCATCATCGATCGTCGTTTCAGAGGCGGCACAGGACAGGCGAATGCAGCGGTCGTCGCCGAAGGCGATGCCCGGCACCACCGCCAGACCGACCTCGTCGAGCAGGCGGTTGCACAGGGTCATCGAGTCGAGTCCATAGGCGCTCACATCCGGAAAGGCGTAGAAGGCGCCCTGGGGCGTCTGCAGCTGCAGTTGGGGGATCGCCTGCAGACCCTGGCTGAGGCGTTGACGGCGGCTGTTGAACTGCATGGCCATCGCCTGCACGCAGTCGCGGGGACCGTTCACCGCAGCCATCGCGCCGTACTGCGCAAAGGTGCAGACATTGCTGGTGCTCTGGCTCTGCAGTGCCGCGGCGGCCTGGATCAGGGCCTGGTTGCCGGCCAGCCAACCGATGCGCCAGCCGGTCATGGCCCAGCCCTTGGCACAGCCTCCGACAATCAGGATGCGATCGGCCAGATCTGGCGCCAGCGCAGCCAGGCTGTGGTGGGTGTGACCCGGCGCCAGCAGAAATTCGTAGATCTCATCACAAACCACCAGCAGCTGGGGGTGACGGCGCAGCACAGCTGCGATCGCTTCGAGCTCGGCCCGGCTCAGCACCATGCCGGTGGGATTGCTG